>JAAURU010000085.1 GCA_012032075.1 Flavobacterium sp. | reverse complement strand
AACTTTTTCGAATTTATTGATAATCATTTTCCGATTTCCCCAAGCAATTGTAGCAGCTAAAAAACCCGATATTTCAATATCTTCTTTTAAAGTGTAAGAATGTGGAATTTGAATGGGATCACTTTCGATAAAATTAGGATTGTTGTATAAAACTACTTTTTCGTCAAGGAATTCTTTGAGTTCGTTTTGCGTCATTAAGAATTAATTTCCGTTTACAATTTTACCATCAACCATGACTAATTTTCTATCGGCCATGTTTGCTAAATCTTCGTTGTGGGTAACAATTACAAAAGTTTGTCCAAATTCATCTCGCAGTTTGAAAAATAATTGGTGTAAATTTTCTGCAGAAGCAGTATCTAAATTTCCAGAAGGTTCATCAGCAAAAATCACAGCTGGTTTGTTAATTAAAGCTCTTGCAACAGCAACACGTTGTTGTTCACCACCTGAAAGTTCACTTGGTTTATGATGTAAACGATGCGATAAACCTAAATATTCCAGTAGTTTTTCAGCTTGTTTTTCAGCTTCTTTTTTATCTCTTTTTGCAATTAAAGCAGGAATATAAACGTTTTCTATTGCAGTGAATTCAGGTAATAATTGGTGAAATTGGAAAATAAAACCTAAATGAATATTCCTAAATTTTGATAAATTTTTATCGTTCAAATTAGTAATATCTTCATTATTAATTTCTAATAAAGTATTGTTTTCAATTACAGGTTTATCTAATGTTCCCAAAATTTGTAACAAAGTAGTTTTTCCTGCTCCAGAAGCACCAACAATAGATACTATTTCTCCTTTTTTTATATATAAATCGACTCCCTTTAAAACATGAAGGGAATCATAATATTTATGGAGATTAACTGCTTTTATCATTAGAAAATCATTTGTACAAAGAAACTATTTTTTTTCTAGTTTTTAATTCTAAACCATCTCGAATTTAATTTATCAAATAATAAATATTAGTTAAAATGTATTTTTGTTTAACTTATTTATTATATTTGTTAAACAAAAATATAAATGCAATGAAGTATTTGTTTTTAGTTTGTTTTTTTGTTTTCCAATCCTGTCATTCACAAGAAGGGAAATTCGTATCAAAAGAATATAAAGAACCAATAAAAATTGAAATGAACGAAAATTTAGAAATTGCCACTTTTGCAGGTGGATGTTTTTGGTGTACAGAAGCTGTTTTTTTAGAAGTTAAAGGAGTTAATAAAGTTGTTTCAGGTTATATAGGAGGAAAGACATTAAATCCAACATACAGAGAAATTTGTACTGGAACTACTGGTCATGCAGAAGCCATTCAGATTTACTTTAATCCTAAAGAAGTTGCTTATGAAGATTTATTGGAGATTTTCTTTGGTACTCATAACCCAACTACTTTGAATAGACAAGGTGCAGATGCTGGAACCCAATACAGAAGTGAAATTTTTTACAATTCACTAGAACAAAAAGAAAAAGCAGAAAATTACATTCAGTTGATTACCAATGAAAAATTGTATAATGATCCTATAATTACTCAGGTTTCATCTGCAACAAAATTTTATCCAGCAGAAGACTATCATCAAAATTATTATAATCAAAATACAGCACAAGGCTATTGCCAAATGGTAATTGCACCAAAATTAGAAAAACTTAGAAAATATTATAAATCGAAATTAAAATAGAAGGGGAAAATTACTATGAACACAACAATTGAAAAGGAAATTTTTGACATTATTGGTGATAATCACCAAATAACTTCTGCCGAAACACCTTTACGAAAAGATGCTTTTTAAAAAATCTGATGAGGATAAAATGGAAGTAATTGAAGAGCATTTTAAAATCATTATGAAAGAACTAGGTCTAGATTTAACAGATGATAGTTTGAAAGGAACTCCTCATAGAGTAGCAAAAATGTTTGTAAAGGAAATTTTTTCAGGATTGAATCCTGCTAATAAACCTAAAATATCTGTATTTGATAATTCATATCATTATGATAAAATGTTAGTGGAAGCTAATATTAGTTTTAATTCTACTTGCGAACATCATTTTTTACCTATTGTTGGTAAAGCGCACATTGGTTATGTTTCTTCAGGGAAAGTAATTGGTTTATCTAAATTGAATCGTATTGTAGATTATTACGCAAGAAGACCTCAAGTACAAGAGCGAATGATAATGCAAATCTTTAACGAATTAAAAACAGTTTTAGAAACAGATAACGTTATGGTAGTTGTTGAAGCCACGCATTTATGTGTGTCCAGTAGAGGAATTAAAGATGAGAGTAGTTTTACTTCCACTTTACAATATGGTGGAGTTTTTAAACAGAAAGAATTTCGTGAAGATTTTTATAAATTAATTCAAAAAGATTAAGTATTTTGGCACTTGTTTTGCAATAGTAAAAGTAATTAACTTTTAAATTTTTAAAATGAGTGAAGAAGTACAAATAGTAACTAAGCCAATTGATAAGAGCAAAAAAGCAAAATTAATTTTAAGTATTCTTTTTGATTTAATTGGAATGTTAAGTTATATTGTGCCAGTTTTTGCAGAAATTACAGATGTAATTTGGGCTCCTATTTCTGGATTCATATTGGTTCTTATGTATAAAGGATCAGTAGGAAAAGTTGCTGGAATTATTGGTTTTATTGAAGAAGCTTTACCATTATAGATTTTATTCCTACATTTACACTAACATGGATTTACGAATATAAAATTAAGAAACAAGAATAAGCATAAAATCCGAATATTCGGGATTTTTTATTTTAGTTTGTTATCAATATAGTTAGCTATAAAACCAAGCTTCATACGAAACAGCATTTTCTTTTCAAACTCCCAAAAGAATTTAAATTGACCAAAAATACCTCCAATAAAAACTAATAATACTTGGTAAATTGGAAATAAAATTAATATACGCAAAAGCCAATAAATTGACCAATGTAAATTTTCTTTTGTAATTCCTATAAATGATGTTACAGGATTAGTTAAATAAGCAGCAGTTGAACCTGTTATTGAAAAAACAATAAAAATGATTAATAATTGCCAGTTAGAATTGATGTTCCAGCGTTTTTTGAGTTTGTTCATTTGATTAAGAATTTTTGCGAATAATCAATTTTACTCTTATTAATAAAAGGAAAAGCAATACTGTCTTTCATCGAAAAATAAAATTTGTTTAATCTGTAATCATTACCTTTAATATTAATTATTTCAATAATACTATCTTTAATTTTATAATGTCCATAGTAGTAACTACCACCAAGGTTTGAATAACTATTTACAATACAGGTATTATCTTTTTTAAAATCAATTTCAACTCCATTAATATCTCCTCTATTTATAATAACTAATATTGATTCCTTGTTTATTTTGTTATTAAAATTAAGGTAAATTAAATAAAGTATAAAAACTGAAAAAATAGCTAAAAATGTTGCTGAAAAATTCACAAATGATTTTGTTTTTTGATATGAACTAAAATCTTTAATAAAATTAACTGTAAAAATTGCAAAGAAAATTATACAAGATATGATAATGAATACATCAAACAAAGAATAATTATGATATATTTCAAATAATTGATAGCCTATTATAAAAGCAACGATTAATATTAAAATATGTTTCATTTATATTAAATTCGGGCTATGAAACCACCAAGTTTTTGATTATTTGTTATTTGAAAATAAACTAAATAATTGTAAATCATATAATTTACTTCATAACCATAATTAGTAAGAGAATCATAGTTTATTTGCATTTCATATAGGTTACTGTTGTATTGCAAAGGCATCATAGCTCTTCTATTCCATTCTAAAACCCACATTCTGTTTCTAGCTTCTAAATAATTTTGGGAATAATAATTTCGAGGTCTAGCATTAGTATTAAACCAATTTGTAAATCCTATATCAATTATTATAACTTCATATTCAATTTCATCATTTGCAATTCTTACAGTATCACTTTCTAGTCTAGGCTTATCGTTTTCGGAAAAGCTTTTACTTGATGTGCAAGAAATAGCCAATCCAACAATTACAACTACTATTAAAACATAGAATCTCATACCTTTTTTTTCTGATATAAAGATAAAAAAAGCACCGACATTGTCGATGCTTTTTACAATATTATGATATCAAAATTTTTATTTTCTGCCAAAAAGACCTCCTAATAAACTACCAAGACCACCTTTTTTCTTTCCACTTAATGCAGCCATAGCATCACTCGCATCTAGTTTTCCATCACCATTTTGATCCAAAACTGATGTTAAAATTGAGCCACTTCCTCCTCCAGAACCACCAAGTAAACCACCAAGTAATCCTCCTAATCCAGCACCATCAGTAACACCATTGCTTTTGGTTTGTTTTGCTAAATAACCCATAATAATTGGAGCAAGCATTGGTAAGATTTTTGAAATAATTCCAGTATCTACTCCTGTGTTTTGACTTAAATTATTTACTACAGTATCTTGTTTTCCACCTAACACATGACCTAGAATTTTAGAACCTTCAGAAAAATCTCCTCCATTAAAGAAACCTCCTAAATTATCTAAAATGCTTCCATCATGTCTTCCTCCTGTTAAAGCTCCTAATAATCCTGAACCTCCATCATTGGATACATTATTTTTCATCGCTCCAAGCATAGCAGGTAAACTAGAAGAAACAACAGCAGTAGCTTGAGAGGCATTTATTCCTGTTTTTTCAGTAATACTGCTAATTAATTGTTTACCTGTATCACTATTTAATAAATCTAAAATTCCTGACATAATTTTATAAGTTTTAGTTGAATGTTAAAGTTACTAATTATTCTTTAATAAACTTATAATTTGTTCCGCTAATTCTGTGCCTATTCTGTCTTGTGCTTCTAAAGTAGCAGCACCAATATGTGGAGTTAATGAAATTTTAGGATGCATTAATATTCTCATTTCTGGTGTTGGTTCATTTTCGAAAACATCTAAACCTGCAAATAAAACTCTATCTTCATCTAAAGCTTCTATTAATGCTACTTCATCAATAACACCACCACGAGCAGCATTTACAATACCTACCTCTTCTTTCATAAGTTTTAACTCATCTCTACCAATTACATAACCATCTTGAGCTGGAACGTGAAGTGTAATAAAATCAGAATGTTTTAAAAGGTCTTCCATAGGTTCAGTTTTAATATCTACATTGATAAATTGACCATTGTAAAAATCAACTCTTATTACAGCTTCACCCACATATTTATCTGAAGCAATAACTTTCATACCAAGACCAAGTGCCATTTTAGCAACTGCTTGACCTATTCTTCCAAAACCTATTATTCCAATTGTTTTTCCTTTTAATTCGATTCCGTTAGCATAAGCTTTTTTTAATCCTTCAAAATTTGTATCTCCTTCAAGAGGCATATTTCTATTAGAATCTTGTAAAAAACGAACACCAGTAAATAAATGTGCAAAAACAAGTTCAGCAACACTTTCACTTGATGCAGCAGGTGTATTAATTACATGAACACCTTGTTTGCGGGCATAATCTACATCTATATTATCCATTCCTACACCACCACGACCTATTATTTTTAATCCTGGACAAGAATCAATTATATCTTTTCTAACTTTTGTTGCACTTCGCACTAAAATTACTTTTACATCGTGAGTGTTAATAAAACTAGCTACTTGCTCTTGTGCTACTTTAGTTGTTATGACTTCAAAACCGGCTTTTTCTAATTTTTTAATACCTGCTTTTGAGATTCCATCATTTGCTAATACTTTCATTCTTTATGCTGAATTTATTTCGACATCTTTCGATGCTAATTATTAATTTATTTTTATTTTGCTAAAGCCCAATTATAAAAGTTATTTAAAAATACTATTAAACACTTTTTTCTAATTCTTTCATTACATCTACTAATACTTGAACGCTTTCAACTGGTAAGGCATTATACATTGATGCTCTATAACCACCTACAGAACGGTGTCCATTAATACCAGAAATTCCAGCTTTTTTCCACATTGAATCAAATAATTCTTGGTGTGCTTCATCTTCTAGTAAAAAAGTAGCATTCATTATACTTCTATCTTCTTTTGTAACAGTTCCTTTAAATAAAGGGTTTCTGTCTATTTCAGTATATATTATATTAGCTTTTGTTTCGTTTATTTTCTCAATAGCTTCAATTCCACCTAAATTTTTCAACCATTTAAGAGTTAATAACGAAGTGTAAACGGCAAACACAGGTGGAGTATTGTACATACTTTCTTTAGCAATTTGTTGTTCGTAATTCAACATATTTGGAATAGCTCTTCCTGTTTTTCCTAAAACTGATTCTTTAATTACAACTAAAGTAGTTCCAGCGGGTCCCATGTTTTTTTGAGCACCAGCATAAATGATATCAAATTTTGAAAAATCTATTTTTCTTGAAAAGATGTCAGAACTCATGTCACAAGCTACAGGAATATCTGTTTTTGGAAAAGATTTCATTTGAGTACCAAAAATGGTATTATTCGAGGTGCAATGAAAATAATCTGCATCTGAAGGGATAGTAAAATCTTTTGGAATGTAATTATAATTAGTATCTTTTGAAGAAGCTACAATTACTGTATCACCAAAAGCTTTTGCTTCTTTAATCGCAGCAGATGCCCAAGTTCCAGTATCTAAATAAGCAGCTTTCCCATTAGTTTTCATTAAATTATAAGGAACTCTTAAAAATTCTAAACTTGCTCCACCTTGTAAAAATAAGGCTTGATATCCTTTACCTTCAAGTCCCATTAGCTCTAGGACTAAAGCACGAGCTTCATCCATAACAGCTACAAATTCTTTACTTCTGTGCGATATTTCTAAAATTGATAAACCTGTGTTGTTAAAATTTAGAATTGCTCTAGAAGCTTCTTCAAATACTTCTTGCGGTAAAATACATGGACCAGCACTGTAATTATGTTTTTTCATTTTTTATAATTTTATTTCAAATTAGGTTTGAAATTAGTTGTGATAATTGTTTCAGCAAATTTCGTAAATAGACTTTATAATAAGGATAGTTTTGGTTATTAATTATCTAATGTTATTAACAATAACGTTTGAGTAAAATCATTATAAATCAATTAAAAAAGCGAAAAGTATCAACATTATCTGCATAATTCCAAAGATTTGGCAATTGGGTTTCCCCAAAATAAACGCTACTAGGGAATAACTTTTTTGAAACAATACATTGTATTTTATCGGTATCCATTTTCAGTTTTTGTCAATATCTTCAATAGAATCATAATATTCATAAAATACAGATGAAATAGGAGAGGAGTAACTCTCATCTTCTTTCAAAGTTAAAAAACCATTATCAAATAATTTATAATTACTCATTAAATAAACGGCCTTGTTATAATCGTAATTATTAGCGTACTTTTCATATTGAACAATATCTTGATATTCAAAAATTGCATTAAAAAAAGTATCAAAATTATAGTTTTTTGGAATAAAAATTTTAGATACATTTCGACAACCTAAACCAAAATATCTAAAAATATCTTCTCCTAAAGCTACAAGTTCTTCTTTTGTTTCCTCACCCGTTAAAACAGCAACCGAATTTCTATTTTTTCTAATAATATTTGGTTTGTCTTTAAAATAATAATCAAAATAACGAGCAGTATTGTTACTTCCTGTTGCAATAACAGCATCAAAATTTTCTAACTTACCTTCTACAAAAGTGATTTTGTTTTCAAATCTTGCATCGATTGAAATCAAATAATTGGCAAGAAATTTAAGCAAATGTTGATCGTTTGAAGACGTTTTTATCAAGGCATTATGTCCTGAAAGCAAAACACTCAAAAAATCATGAAATCCTACTAATGGAATATTTCCAGCTAGAATTAAACCTATTTTTTTAGGAGTAATTTTTGTGAAATCATAATTGGAGAGCCATTGGTTTAAATTTTCTTCAGTTAAAGCATTTCCCCACGATTTTAATGCAAAGCAAACATTTTCTTTGGTAAACCATCCATTATGTGATTGTGATAATGTTATTAATTGAGTAAAGTCATCATGAAATAAATTATTGTTTTTTACAGCTTCATTTTTTGGTAATTATTAGCTTCAAATTGCTTCAAAAACTTACCTAATTCAACAAAACTATTTTTTATTTCATTTTGTAACATTTGTTTACTTGTTTTTAAGTGGTTTACGTTGTATTTTTGCACAAAAATAATGAATTAGTTAGACTATTTGGATATATTTATAAAACTTCTAAATTCAATTTTCTAATTTCTAACTTTAAAAATATGGCAATAATAATAACAGATGAATGTATCAATTGTGGTGCATGTGAACCAGAATGTCCAAATACAGCTATATATGAGGGTGCTGATGACTGGAGATATAAAGATGGAACAAAATTAAAAGGTAAAATTATTTTACCAGATGGAACAGAAGTAGATGCTGATGCACCGCAAACTCCAATATCTGATGATGTGTATTATATAGTACCAGGAAAATGTACTGAGTGTAAAGGTTTTCATGAAGAACCTCAATGCGCAGCAGTTTGTCCAGTAGATTGTTGTGTTCCAGATGATGCTCATGTAGAATCTGAAGAAACTCTTTTAAATAGGCAAGCATTTTTACATAACGAATAAATTGAACTCCTCATTTGAGGAGTTTTTTGTATGAAGAAGAAAATCCCTTTTAATATTGTTTTTGCATTTTTATTTCTTCTATTATTAGTAGTAAATTTTACTTATAAAAGTGTTGTTTACTTTAGTGCTACTAAATATGAAGGAACTATTACAGGATTTAATTCTATTTATTCAACACAAAATCCATACATTAATCCAACAATTGAATTTACTTATAATAAAAACCAACATTACATATTAGAAGACTACAAGTGGGCTTATTTTATAATTTCTGATGATAGAGGAAGTTATAGAGAAGCCTTTGGGAAAAAAAGTCCAAGTTTTAGAAAATTGTTTTACAAATGATTTTGAATACATCACTTTTTTTAATTATTGGGTAACATTTTATAATTTAGTTTTTGCTTTTGTTATTTTATTTTTTGGGGTTATAATTATAGAAATAATGCAAAACTTATATTTCAAATTTCTTACTTAAATCTTTCGCAATAATGCATTTAATCGGTAAAAAACGCATTTCATGTGGTTTTGTGCCAATTTTATACCCATTTATTCAAATATTTTTACATTTGTTTAAATTGTTGATTCAAATGAAGAAGATATTATTTCTTTTTTCACTATTTTTTGCAATAAATTGTTTTTCTCAAGAAAAAGAATTTTACAATTATTTTTAAAGATATTGAAACTCAATTACCAGTCGATGAGGTAACCATTACTGTGTTGAGAACCAAAGAAAGCTATGTTTCAAATGCTGATGGTGTGGTAAAGTTTAAGTTAACTCAACCTTCTTATTTAGAAGTTAGCCATTCCTCTTACAAGAAAAGTCTTTTAAAGTCTATTTCTCTTAAAGAAAAAGAAAACATTGTTTTTGTTGAAAGTACACTTAATAAGTTGCCAGAAATTATTTTAACCAAAGATCATCCACAAGATGTTTTAAAAGATATTATTGAGAATTCTAGGTTAAAATTTTCTGTCCCAGCTAATCTTCATGTTTACATTAGAGAATTTTTTAAGAAAAATGACCAAAACATTCTTTATAATGATGGTTTAGTTAATTTTCAATTAGTAAAAGATAAAAATACATTTAAAGCAGATATTTTAGTCGAGCAAAATAGAATTTTAGGAATTATTACAGAAAAAACTAAAGATGATATTTACGGTTATAACTTAAATAACTTAATGGAGAATTATTATCAGTTTAGGTATTTAGATGAGATTTTAGATAATAAAATAAAGCAAAAGTATGATTTTCAAATAAAATCTTATCCAGAAAATCCGAGTTACTATCAAGTTGTTATTAATCCATTAGAGGAAGAAAAAGGGTTTCTATTTAATTATGAAATACTTTATGATCATCAAAGAAAAATGATCGTAGAAATTGATACTTACGTTTCTCAAAAAAGAGCTGAAGAAAACACTAATTATAGTATTTCAAATAAGAAAAATATTTACAAATCAGCTTTTAAAACTTCTTACAGAATAAAAGGGAGTGACTACTATTTAATTTTTGCAAAAGAGGAAATAGGTTTTCTAGAGAAAAAAGGAAAAGAAATAGTAAAGACAGAAGTGTGTAATTATTTTGTTACCAATAAATACACAAAACGACTTTTTACATACGATCCTGCAGAAATATTTAAAGAAAAAACATTGCTTAATAGAAAAAACACCATTCTTACAGAATTTTGGAATATAGATTCTGGACTCATCTTAACACAAGACGAACAAGATTTTATTGATAGTCTAAGTCAAACAGAAGAAATTAATGAAGAAATTGATGAAGATTTAAGCACAAAAAAGTAGATAATTTATTACTTACTTTTTTGTGTTTTTAGTTGAAAAGTACTAAAAGTGTTTAAT
>JAAURU010000084.1 GCA_012032075.1 Flavobacterium sp. | reverse complement strand
TAGGTCTTTTTTTATTATTAATTTTCTCATTACATTTGCTCATATTTATTTGTAATGAAAAAAATCGCTGTAGTATTACTTTTTCTTTCTTTATCGCTGTTTTCCCAAAAAAAACAAATTACACCACCTGTTGAAACCACTTCAGATTCAATAAGAGTTTTTGATCCTGCAAATAATAAAAAAGAAAAAAAACCACCCATTCAACTCTATAAAATATACAATTTAGAAAAAGACACCACATTTGTCGATACTACGTTGTCTATTCAGAAAGAATATAAGTATAATTTACTACGTAAAGATATTTTTGGATTATTACCCTTTTCAAATGAAGGGCATACATACAATACTTTAAATTATGCATTAGTCCAAAAAAACAGTAATCCAAATATGGGATTTACTGCCAAGCATTTTAATTACCTTGAAGTAAAAGACATAAAATACTATAATGTGCCAACACCTTTAACCGAGCTATATTTTAAAACAGTTATGGAGCAAGGTCAGTCAGTTGATGCATTTCTTACTGTTAACACAAAACCAAATCTCAACTTTTCACTAGCTTACAAAGGATTGCGTTCTATTGGAAAATATATTAACAATATATCAAGCTCAGGAAACTTTAGATTTACAACCAGCTACTTCACTAAAGATAAAAGATACTATTTAAATGCCCATTTTACCGGACAAGATATTTCAAATCAAGAAAATGGAGGTATAAAACTCTTAGAACAATTTGAAACTAGTATTCCACCATATAATGAAAGAGAGCGAATTGACGTTTATTTTAATGATGCCACTTCTTTATTGAAAGGGAATCGATTTTTAATAGATCATTCTTTTAAATTAAATAAAGAAAATCCAAATAGTTTACTATTTACACATCAGTTCAATCACGAATATAAATTTTTAATTTCGAACATAAAACCGCTAATGATAGATTTGGAGATTCTTATTCTAGTCTTATAAATAACAAGACTAGATATAATCATTTTTATAACAAAATTGGGGTTGGGTTTACCACAAAAAAATACGGAGAGGTCTCTTTTTTTATAGAAGATAATGTCTATAATTATTTTTATAAAAGCATTATTTTTAATACATCAGGAAATATCTTAGTGCCAAATGCTATTAATGATAGACTAACATCTTTAGGTGGAAACTACACTTATTATGCAAATAAAGTAAAATTGAATTTACTTTTGTCAAATTCGATTACAACCAATCTGTTTCAAATATAGAAGCTACTGCGTATTATAAACTAAATGAAGATTATAAATTCCAGTTCAAATATCAAAAATTAAATAGTTTGCCAAATCTTAATTACAACTTATACCAAAGTAATTATGTGGCATACAATTGGTCAAATAATTTCAATAACGAAAAAAGAAACCAATTTCAGATCTTGGCACATACAAAATGGCTTAATCTAGAAGCACAATATTCAATTTTAAATGATTATTTGTATTTTGACAATACGACAAATAATATTGAAGTATTACTAGTTAAGCCTATGCAAAATACAAATACAATAACATATACTTCCATAAAAGCGTCAAAAGAAATTAAATTTTGGAAATTTGCATTAGATAACACAGTCTTATATCAAAGTGCAGAAAATTCCGATAAAACGTTGAATGTCCCACAAATAGTAACGCGTAATTCCTTGTATTTTTCAGATTATGTATTTAAAAAAGCCATGCTTCTGCAAACAGGAATTGTTTTTAATTACTTTACCGAATATTATGTTAACGATTACAATCCATTATTAGGAGAATTTTACGTTCAAAATGAGAGAAAAATAGGAGGTTTTCCTATGTTTGATTTCTTTGTCAATGCAAAAGTGAAACAAGCACGATTATTCTTAAAAGCCGAACATTTCAACTCAGCAATGACAGGTTATGATTTTTATGCAGCACCTAATTATCCTTATCGAGATTTTATTGTAAGATTTGGAATTGTTTGGAATTTCTTTAAATAATTTGAAACGAAAGGTTTTGGCTTTATTTGTTGACCCTATTCCTGCTGTCCGTTATAGTTTCTAAACAAGTTTAGAAAGCTGTCACTACCATCAGGGTTAATTAGCCTTTCATTTTATTTTTGTATTCCTTTTTTAACCCAAATTATGCATTAGACTTTGTAATGAAGCGAAAAATGGCAAAAAAGATGAAAAAGAACGGAAATTTTTTCCCATAAATGTAGTTTTATTACATTGAGGACAAAAAATTGAGTACTTTTTTAGATTTAAAGTCATTTTTTGATGTAATAAATTTCTAATACGTAATTTGGGTTTAAGACACTACCTTCTAAATTATAATTTCTAACTTCCAAATTCAAAAATTCACACTATCTTTGCAAACGAATTTAGAATATGCAGTATTCTAAATTCTGATTTCTAAATTCTAAATTACAAAATGAAATACGCAAAAACATATTAGAAACTATTGGTAATACACCTTTAGTTAAAATCAATAAATTAACACAAGAAATTGATGCTCTAGTATTAGCTAAAGTAGAAACATTTAACCCTGGAAATTCTGTTAAAGATAGAATGGCAGTAAAAATGATTGAAGATGCAGAAGCTGATGGAAGATTAAAACCAGGAGGCACAATCATAGAAGGAACATCAGGAAATACAGGAATGGGATTAGCACTTGGAGCAATAGTGAAAGGCTATAAACTAATTTGTGTAATTTCAGATAAGCAATCTAAAGAAAAAAATGGACATTCTTCGTGCTGTTGGAGCAAAAGTAGTAGTTTGTCCTACAGATGTTGAACCTACAGATCCTCGTTCATACTATTCAGTTTCTAAAAGATTAGCTTCTGAAACTGAAAATGCATGGTATGTAAATCAATATGATAATCCAAGTAATACAGTGGCTCATTATGAACAAACTGCTCCAGAAATTTGGGAACAAACCGAAGGAAAAATAACACACTTTGTTGTTGGAGTAGGAACTGGAGGAACCGTTTCTGGAGTGGCAAAATATTTAAAAGAAAGAAATCCAAATGTAAAAATTTGGGGAATCGATACTTATGGTTCCGTATTTAAAAAATACCATGAAACAGGAATATTCGATGAAAACGAAATCTATTCTTATATAACAGAAGGAATTGGAGAGGATATTTTACCAAAAAATGTTGATTTTTCTCTAATCGATGGCTTCACAAAAGTAACCGATAAAGATGCAGCGGTTTATACACGAAAATTAGCTTTAGAAGAAGGAATATTTGTTGGAAATTCTGCAGGTGCTGCAATCAAAGGAGTTTTACAGTTAAAAGAACATTTTAAACCAGAGGATGTTGTGGTTGTTTTGTTTCATGATTCAGGAAGTAGATATGTAGGTAAAATGTTCAATGACGATTGGATGCGTGAAAGAGGTTTCTTAGAAGAAGAAATTACAAAAGCTTCAGATTTAATTCAAGAACATCAAGACAAACCTTTAATTGTAGTTCGCACAGAAGAATTAGTTTCTCATGCAATTGATAGATTAAAGAAATATAAAATTTCGCAAATTCCTGTAATGGATACAAGTGGTTTTGTAGGTAGTGTTGATGAAACAGACTTATTTAGAAGTTATGTAGAAGATAAAAACATTGCCGAAAAACCTATAAAAGAAGTAATGGGAAAACCATTTCCTATAGTTAAAGCAAACACTTCAATTGAAGAAGTATCTAAATTAATCAATAAAGATAATCAAGCGGTTTTAGTTGAATTAGAAAACGGGAAATACCATATCATAACTAAACACGATGTGATTAGCTCAATAAAATAATATGTCAAAAATTATTTATGTCATTGCAGGTTGTAATGGAGCAGGAAAAACTACTGCGTCATTTACTCTTTTACCTGAAATACTAAATTGTAAAATTTTTGTTAATGCAGATGAAATTGCAAAAGGATTGTCACCTTTTCAGCCAGAAGAAGTTGCATTTGAAGCTGGAAGAATAATGATAGAAAGAATTAATAATTTGATTAAAGAAGGGAAAACATTTTCAATTGAAACAACTCTTTCAACAAAATCATATAAAAATACTTTTCAAAAAGCGATTGATTTAGGTTATGAAATTAAATTAGTTTACTTTTGGCTAAATTGTTCAGATTTAGCAATTAAAGAGTGGAGACAAGAGTTAAAGAAGGAGGGCACAACATACCAAAAGAAATAATTATTAGAAGATATAAACGAGGATTGGAGAATTTGTTTAAAATTTACTTACCTTTATTATAAGAAGTAATGTTTTTAGATAACTCAAATAATAAAATTGAGTTAATTGCAAAAGGAGAATATGGTTTTCAAACTATTTTAAATTTTAAAAAATGGGAAATAATAAAATTAAAACTGTGACAAAGAATGCTGATGATTTTGCATCTAAAATTCTAAAAGGACTCAAATTAGCTCATAAAAAAATGATAAAGAGTAAAATTGATAAGAATCAATCATTGGTTATTTCACATAAAGGTAAAATTATAAAAGTTAAAGCTGCTGATTTTCATAGATTGGAATAATTTGCTTTAAATACTCAAAAAAGAATTAAGTTGGAAATCATTTTGGTTTCCAACTTTTTTTATATTTGTATTTATAAAAGCCAATAAAATAATTACAAGCCATGCAAATGAAAGAAGACTTCTTGCACTACATTTGGTTATACAAGAAATTAGATATAACCAATCTTTATACTTCAAACGGAGAAAAAATAGAAATTCTCAATTTCGGACAATATTTGCAAACAGCTGGCCCCGATTTTTTTAATGCCCAACTCATCATTGGTAATCAAAAATGGGCAGGAAATATCGAAATACATCTAAAATCATCCGATTGGTATTCACATCATCATGAAACCGATTCCAATTACAACAACGTTATTTTGCATGTGGTTTGGGAACATGATATGGCTATCTTTAGAAAAAACAACTCCGAAATTCCAGTATTAGAATTAAAGGAATGTGTTTCATTAATTGAGGTTAGTAAATATAAGAGCTTAATGCTTTCTAAATCTTGGATTAACTGTGAGAATGAAATAGCTGCTGTAAATGAGTTTTTTTTGAATAATTGGAAAGAAAAGCTCTTTTTTGAAAGATTAGAGCGAAAATCTAAACTTATTATAGAGTTATTAAAAGCAACTAATAATGATTGGGATGCAGTTCTTTTTTGTTTATTGGCAAAAACTTTGGTTTAAATACAAATGGTGAATTATTTTTTAAAATGGCAAAAGCCTTACCTTTTTCAGTAATTAGAAAAGAAAGTTTAAACGGGAATAACATAGAAGCATTGTTTTTTGGCATTTCAAACTTGTTAGAAGATGATAGTTATGAGGATTTGTACTATAAAGAATTACAATCAAATTGGACACATCTTAAAAGTAAGTACAATTTAAAACAAGTAATTTTTGAACCTTTGCAATTCTTCAAGCTAAGACCAGATAATTTTCCTACAATACGATTATCTCAATTAGCTAAATTATATCAACGAAACCATACTGTTTTTGAACAAATTATAAATATTACCTCAAAAGAAGAATTGTATAAAGCATTTTCAAATAGTACAAATGAATATTGGTTTGCACACTATAATTTTGATAAAAAAAGTACTTCT
Source organism: Flavobacterium sp. (assembly GCA_012032075.1). Taxonomy (GTDB): domain Bacteria; phylum Bacteroidota; class Bacteroidia; order Flavobacteriales; family Flavobacteriaceae; genus Flavobacterium. Next base: position 4,904 of record JAAURU010000084.1, on the reverse strand, counting down.
AAAAAGAAGGTTATTTCAAAAAAATTTATCGATTTAATTATAATAAATACAATTATTCCTTTGCAATTTATTTATGCTAATTACTTCGGTAAAGAAAACACTGATGGTCTTATTGCATTAATGGAACAAATTAAACCAGAAGAAAATTCGATAATTCAAAAATTCAAACAATTAAAACTCTACAGTAAATTCTGCTTTGGATTCGCAATCTTTACTGCAATTAAAAAATGAATATTGTACTAAAAATAGATGTCTTAAATGTGATATTGGGATTCATTTGATTAAGAATTAATACTTATATTTGTACTATAAATATAAATTGTAATGTATAAAATACTTCATTTTTTTGAAAGGCATGGTTTTTTTGTAGCTTCTAGATTGGCCGATAAGCTAGGTATGAGAGCAACAAATGTACGTTTGTTTTTTATATACATTTCTTTTGTTACTGCTGGTTTAGGTTTTGGTTTTTACTTAACATTAGCTTTCCTTTTAAAGCTTAAAGATATGATTTACACAAAGCGATCTTCGGTTTTTGATTTATAGTTATTGGTTTTCAAGCCCTTAAATTTTCTTTGTTTTTTCGATAGTTTTCTTATCTTTGGGAAATTAACAACCAATAAAAAAATATGTCAACAAAATCAGACTCATGGGGTTCTAGAGTAGGGCTCATCTTGGCAATGGCTGGAAATGCTGTTGGATTAGGTAATTTTCTACGTTTCCCTGTACAAGCAGTTCAAAATGGAGGTGGAGCCTTTATAATTCCTTATTTAGTATGTTTCTTGGTAATGGGTATTCCATTATTATTTATAGAATGGTCGTCAGGACGTTTTGGAGGTCGTTCAGGAAATCATAGTACACCATATATTTTGGATTCTATGGCTAAAGGTAGAGTTTGGAAATATATAGGGGTTTTCGGAATTTTTACAAATATTGCAGTTGCAGCTTATTATTGTTATATAGAATCATGGACAATGTCTTATGTTTACCATTCAATAGTAGGAACTTTTAACGGAATGAGCCAAGCTGATGTTGCTGGATTTTTTCAATCCTATACAAATATTTCAGAGTCAACTACAGGAATTCCTTATGAAGCAGTAATTTTTTATATAATTTGTTTGCTTTTAAACACCTTTATTCTTTCAAAAGGGCTAGGAGGTATTGAAAAAGTGGCTAAAATAGGGATGCCATTGTTAATTTTATTTGGAGTGATATTAGCTGTCAGGGGTTTAACTTTAGGTACTTCTGGAGCTTCTGATATTTTCCAGATGCAAATGCATGGGATGGTCTAAATTTCTTGTGGACTCCACAATTTGATTCTTTATTAAGTGCTAAAGTTTGGTTAGCAGCAGCGGGTCAAATATTTTTTACACTTTCTGTAGGTATGGGAACTATTCACTGTTATGCTGCCTATTTAAATTCAAGAGATGATATTGCTTTAAATGCTGTTTCTGCGGGTTTTATGAATGAGTTTGTTGAAGTAGTTTTAGGAAGTTTAATTGTAATTCCTATCGCAGCAGGATACTTAGGTTTAGACTGGGTAATTCAAAATGCTGGTTTTGGTATGGCTTTTCAAACAATGCCTTATTTGTTTCAACAATGGGGAAGTGCATTGGCTGTAGTGGCAGGAGTTTGTTGGTTTGGACTATTATTTTTTGCTGGCATAACTTCTTCTCTTGCAATGGGAACTCCATGGATGGGTTTCATGCAAGATGAATTTAATTGGTCTAAAAATAAAGGAGCATGGTCTTTTGGAGGCTTAGTTTTAATTATGGGATTACCAACCGTTATTTTTTACAATGAAGGATTATTTGATCAATATGATTATTGGGCTGGTACAGTGAGTTTAGTTGTATTTGCATTTTTAGAAACTATTTTATTTTCTTATATATTTGGAATTAAAAAAGGATGGGCAGAAATCAATCAAGGTGCTGATATTAAAATACCAAGTTTCTACAAATACATAATCTTAATTATTACACCTTTACTTTTAGGAGCAGTATTGTTTTCTAGTTTACCAGACTGGATTGATAAAGTTAAAGATAATGACACAAATAATAAGGAATGGTTTGCAAGTGAGTTTTATGCTGAAAACTTTGAGGCTACTGGTGAAAAGTATGGAACTGTTGAAGAGGTAGCTACAGAAACCGTTGAAAATGTAACTACTAATACTGTTAAGTTTGCTTTTGAAGATACCAAGAAAGTGTTTGATAAAGCGACTGAAACTATTAAAATGGTTCCCTTTACTAACCATAAAGAATATAAAATTTAAAGCAAATAAAAATCAAGTTGTAGTCGTTAAAGAAGGTGATATTGTAAAACCGAATCAAATCATAGCAACTGGAGATTTTACAAACAATACATTATATAAATTTTTAGGAAGAATGCTACTATTATCATTATTTGTTTTTATAAGTTTAATAGTCTATTTTGCTTATAAAAAACGAGTAAAAGAAGGTAGAGCCACTTTATAAATTAAAAAAAAACTTAAAATGAATACATCAGCCTTAATAACAATGATAATTGCACAAGGATTAGTTACATCCTTTGCATGGTTACTTCTTTTATAAAGTATTAACGATCCCACCTAAACAAGAACCTGATTCTTATAGTGAGAATGAAGATGAATTAGTAAGGCAAAAAGAAGAGTAATTGTCATAATGTTTCAAATAGTTTTATTTTGAAAAAACAAATGAAACAGTTTAAATCCTACTTTCTATTTTCGAGAGAACATAGAAGCGGGATTTTTTCTTTATTATTAGTCGTAATAGTAATTCAAATTGTATTTTTTTTAATAAAGTCAAGAAATTATTTTTCAAGTGAAAATACTACTCCAGACAAAGAATGGCTTTTAGTACAAAATGAAATTGACAGTATTAAAAAACATAGTATAAAAAAGGAATATGAAATAAAACCATTTAATCCAAACTTTATTACAGACTATAAAGGCTATATGTTAGGTATGTCTACAGTCGAAATAGATAGACTACATAAATATAGGGAAACTGGCAAATATGTGAATTCGGCAAAAGAGTTTCAGCAAATAACAAAAAGTTTCTGATGAAAATTTTTAAAAAAAAAATTGCCCCCTAATTTTTAAAATTTTCCAAAATTGGGTTACTTCAAAAAAATAATTATAAATCTTTTGAATCTTATCCTAAAAAAGTTGTTGAGAAAATAGTGCCAATAGATCTAAACTTGGCAACAAAGGAAGATATAATGAAAGTATATGGAATAGGAGATAAAATATCAGAAATCATCCTTAAAGAAAAAGAAAAATTTGGTTCCTTTGCTAGTGTTGATCAACTCCAATTCGTTTGGGGTGTTTCATCAGAAGCATTAGAAGACTGTAAAAAACGGTTCTTTGTGTCCTCTAATCAAGTAATTAATAAAATTAATATTAATGATGCTTCTACAAAAGTATTATCAAAATTTCCTTATTTTAATTATGCTTTTGCCAAAGAAATAGTGACATATAGAAGTATGAATGGGAAAATTAAATCTATTGAAGATTTAGCAAAAATTAACAACTGTCCTTTAGAAAAATTAAAAATAATCGACTTATATTTGGAATTCTAAAAAATAACACAGAAATTTTAAATATGAATTCAATATACTTCACAGAAGAACATCAATTATTTAGAGAAAGTTTTCGCGATTTTTTACATAAAGAAGTTGTGCCTCACATAGAAAAATGGGAAAAAACTGGCACAATAGAGCGATTTATTTGGAAAAAATTTGGTGAAATGGGTTTTTTTGGATTAAACTATCCAGAAGCATATGGAGGAATGAATCTAGATTTGTTTTACACCGTTATATTTTTAGAAGAACTTCAAAAAATAAAATCAGGAGGTTTCGCTGCTGCAATGTGGGCACATGCTTATTTAGCAATGACACATATAAATGCAGAAGGAGATGAACGTATTAAACAAGATTATTTAGTACCAAGTATTACAGGAGATAAAATTGGAGCGTTATGTATTACAGAACCTTTTGGAGGTAGTGACGTAGCTGGTATGCGAACAACTGCAATTAAAAAAGGGAATAAATACATTCTTACAGGTTCAAAAACATTTATAACAAATGGAGTTTATGCTGATTATTATGTAGTAGCAGCAAAAACAAGTCCAGATAAAGGAAATAAAGGAATTAGTATCTTTTTAGTAGATACAAAAACTATTGGCATTTCGGCAACAAAATTAGACAAACTAGGTTGGAGAGCATCAGATACTGCCGAAATTGCATTTGATAACGTAGAAATTCCAGAAGAAAACTTAATGGGTGAAGAAGGGAAAGGGTTTCCTTACATCATGCAACATTTTGCGTTAGAACGTTTAATTATGGCAATCAATGCACATGCTCGATCAGAATATGCTATTGATTATACAATTGAATACATGTCACAACGAGAAGCTTTTGGAAAAAAAATAAATAAATTTCAAGCTTTACGTCACACAATTGTGGAACATGCAACAGAAGTGGAACATTGCAAAATATTTAATTATGCTACCGTTGCTCGTTTAAATAAAGGAGAATATGTGGTAAAAGAAGCTACAATGGCAAAGTTAAAATCTACAAAAGTTGCCGATGAAACTATTTACGCTTGCTTGCAAATGCTTGGCGGATATGGTTACATGGAAGAATATCCATTAGCACGTTTATTAAGAGACAGTCGTTTAGGGCCTATTGGTGGTGGAACATCAGAAATTCTTAAAGAAATCTTGTCAAAAATGATAATAGATAATAAAGATTATAAACCAGCAGTAGAATAATATGCCTTTGTCATGCTGAACTTGTTTCAGCATCAAATACTAAATACTAATTACTGATTACTCATTACTGAATGCTAAACACTTTTTTAAGGAGCTATTCCAGCTTTCCATTATAGTATTTCTTATTAATAACAA
>JAAURU010000083.1 GCA_012032075.1 Flavobacterium sp. | reverse complement strand
GAAGAAACTAAAAAAGAATTAGATTATCGTTTGTTACAAGTAGAAGAAAATAAAACTAAATATTATACTTGGAACGAAGTTAAAGCGCATTTAAATAATTTGAAATAATGTTTCTTCTTACATTTACTGAAGAGGCTTTATTTGATATTTAAGAAATAGTTATTTGGTATGAAAAAATAAGAGTTGGTCTTTCCTATGATTTTGAACTTTGTTTAGAAATTGGTTTAGCTGAAATAACTAGAAACCCAAAAGCCTTTCAAAAAAGATACAAATCAGTAAAAATTATATTTATAAAAAGATTTCCATATGGAATTCATTACATTATAAAAGAAGAAAAAATAATTATACTAGGTGTTTTTCATACATCACGTTCTCCTAAAAATTGGAAGAACAGAAAAGAGTAAAATAAATTTTACATAAATCATAAACGCTTCTTTTATCAAGCTAAAACTTGAAAAGGAGCGTTTTCAATTTTTACCTATATTGTAAGTACTATTTTTAAGGATAAAGAAAACTTTCCAACAATAAATACTACTTTTGAAAAACAGGAGTTATAGTATTTATGATGAAGAAGTGGTTTTTATGGGTTTTATTATTTCTATTTTCGGGTGTTTTTTCTCAGGAAATAGAATCACTTTATAAATCCAAAACTATAATCACTTCAAAAGACACTATTTTTTTAGAAAAAGTAAGTATCAACAATGCTTTTTTAAAATTTTAAATAAAAAAGGTGAAGCAATTGATACAACGCTATATAGTGTAAATTTTCAAAAAGGAATACTTCTCTTTAAAGAAAACATAACACTTCAAGACACTTTAGAAGTAAAATATTTAAAATTACCTGATTTTTTAACGAAAGAATATGCTATTTACGATGATAGTAAAGTGGTTTCAAATGAAGCAGGAAAGTTATACACTATTATTGATAGCGATAAACCAAAAGCAAAACCATTTGATGGTTTAAATACTTCTGGAAGCATTTCAAGAGGTGTAACTGTGGGCAACAACCAAAACACAGTTGTAAATTCTAATTTAGACCTTCAAATTACTGGAAAAATATCAGAAAAAGTAAATATTAGAGCATCTATTCAAGACAGTAATATTCCATTGCAAGAAGGTGGTTATTCTCAAAAATTAGACGAATTTGACCAAATTTTTATCGAATTATTTTCTGATAAATGGAACATAAAAGCTGGTGATTTATTTTTAGAAAACAGACAATCTCAGTTCCTAAATTTCAATAAAAAAGTACAAGGTATTTCCACTCAGTTTACATTGGGAACCCCCGAAAATAAAACCACATTATTTGCTTCGGCAGCATTGGTAAGAGGCCAATATGCAAGAAGTACTTTTACAGGTCAAGAAGGCAATCAAGGGCCTTATAAACTTAGAGGAAATAATGGAGAGCTATTCGTTTTAGTAATTTCTGGCTCAGAAAGGGTTTATGTAAACGGAGTATTATTGGAACGAGGAGAAAATAATGATTATACGATAGATTACAATGCTGGTGAACTTATTTTTACTTCGCTCTTCCCTATTACTTCTGAAATGCGAATTAACATCGAATACCAATTTTCCGATAGAAATTATACGCGTTTTTTAGCTTATTCTGGAATACTACATGAAAAAGAAAAATTTAAAATAGGGGGTTTTGTGTATTCCGAAAATGATGTTAAAAACCAACCTTTACAGCAAAATTTATCTGAAGAACAAGTTACTGTTTTAACTCAGGCTGGAGACAATCAGGCTTTAATGACAGCTCCATCTGCTTACCTTGATACTTATTCTGAAAATAAAATTTTATATCGAAAAACGTTCAGTGGTGTTACTGAAATCTTTGAATATTCAAATAACCCAAATGACGAATTATACAATGTTCGTTTTAGCTTTGTAGGTCAAAATCTAGGAAATTATATTTTGGTAAACAATAATGCAATTGGTAAAATATATGAATATATTGCTCCTATTGCTGGTATTCCTCAAGGTAGTTTTGAGCCAACAATTCCTTTAATCGCTCCAACAAAAATTCAAATTGCAACTGTTTTAGGAACTTATAATCCTTCTGAAAAAACTAAAGTCGATTTTGAAGTTGCTATAAGTAATAGTGACAAAAACTTATATTCTCCAATAGATGATACCAATAATAAAGGTATTGCTGGAAATTTGAATGCCAAAAAAGAATTTATACAGGAAAATATAATCTTGATGGGTTTGCCAATTTCCAATTAGTCAATAAAGATTTCAGAACTATTGAAAGATTGTACAATATTGAATTTAATCGCGATTGGAACTTAAATCTTCCATTGGGTAACCAAACCTTATTAATTTCTGGATTAAATTTGAATTTAAAGAAAAGAGGTACTGTAAAATACCAAATCGAAAAACTTGACTTTTCTGAAAATTTTTCAGGAACAAGACATATAATAGAAACTAATTTAAAGTTGAATAAAACTACTTTTTCAACTAATTTTAGTGCTCTAAATAGTTCAAGTGATGTCGCAACTTCGTCTTTTTTACGAAATCAATCCATTTTGAAGCATCATTTTCACAAAAACTGGATTGGTAGTTCTTTTAGATTAGAAGACAATCAAGAAAAGTTAAAAGCTACGAATGAATTTAGTACTTTGAGTCAGAAATTTTCAGAATATGGAGCTTTTGTTGGTCGTGGAGATTCTACAAAAGTATATGTGGAATTAGGGTATTTAAACAGAGTTAATGACAGTGTTCAAAATGGAATTCTTAAACGAGTAAACCAATCTGATTCTTATTATTTAAAATCGCAATTAGTTAAAACTAAAAAGAGTAATTTGAGTGCATTTGTTAATTATAGAAATTTAAAATATGAAGATGTTTTAAGAAATGATGAAGCTTCTTTAAACTCGAGACTAATATACAACACTACACTTTTTATTAATTTGTTCCAAAGTTCGTCTGTTTATGAAACTTCATCTGGAACAATTGCCCAACAAGAATTTACCTATCTTGAAGTAGAACCAGGACAAGGAGTTTACATTTGGATAGATTATAACAATAATAACATTCAAGAATTACAAGAATTTGAAATTGCACCCTATCCAGATCAAGCAAAATATGTGAGAGTCTTTTTACCCAATCAAATTTTTGTTAGAACACATCAAAATAGATTTTCACAATCTTTAAATTTCAATGGTTCCATTTGGGCAAAATGAAAAAGGATATAAAAAATTACTTTCCCACTTTTACAATCAAACTTCTTTTTTAGTGGAACGAAAAATTGCTAGAAATGATAGTAATTTCGATTTAAATCCGTTCTCAAAAAATGAAGATATTATTGGTTTAAATAATAGTTTTAGAAATAGTTTATTTTACAATAGAGGAAAACAAAAACATTCCACAACTTATACTTATTTAAACAATCAAACAAAAACATTACTTAATGTAGGTTCACAGGAAAATAAAATTTATTCGCATCAGTTTCAATATCTTCACTTAGTAGCCAAAAGTTGGTTGTTGCAATTCAATTCAAACATTGGGAATACAAAAAGTGATTCCGAAAACTATGCAAGTAGGAATTTTGACATCAACAATTACACGCTTAATCCTAAACTATCGTATATATTTTCAAAAAATGCGAGTTGGGATATTTTTTACGAATACAAAAATCAAGAAAACAGTATTAATTTATTAGAATCATTAAAACAAAATAGAATGGGAAGTTCATTTTCAATCAATAGTGAAAAAGGATTTTCTATTAATGGAGAATATTCTTTTTATAATAATGAGTACATTGGCAACCCGCTTTCACCAGTAGCTTTTCAAATGCTACAAGGATTACAATCTGGAAAAAACAGTGTTTGGAGACTTCTTTTACAAAAAAACATTACAAAATATTTAGATATCAATATTAATTATCAAGGAAGAAAATCAGAAACGAGTAAAGCTATTCATAATGGAAATGTACAATTAAGAGCTTACTTTTAACATTTTTATTTAAAACAATATCATAATCTTATTAACTTTACGAAGTTTTAATTTTTCATCTTATTTCAAATGAAGAAATTACTTGCTATTTTAATCATACTATTAATAGGATACAGTTCCTATTCACAACTAAGTAATAAACATTGGATTCCACCTTTGCATTCAAGATCGAGCGGAACCGTTAATGATCATTATTTATATTTATCAACTCCAGAAACAACTCCATTTCAAGTAACAATTACACTTGGAAATGGAGTTCCAATAGGTGGCTCTCCTTTTACCCTATCTCAGGCAAACCCTGTAAGAATATTAATAGGAAATTCTCAACCTTCCATAATGTTCTTAGATACAAATGATGTAAACACAGTGCAATCAGACAAAGGATTAATTTTAGAAGCTACAAGAGATTTTTATGTGAGTTTTAGAGTGCAATCACAATTTCATGCTGAAATTTTAGTGCCAAAAGGGCGAACAGCATTAGGAACAGCCTTTAGAGTAGGTAGTGTACCTCAATTATACGAAAGTAATATTAGAAATTTTGTAACTAGCTTTATGGCTACAGAAGATAATACTACTGTGAATATCTCTGATTATGACACAGGAGTTACTTTTATTTCACCAACTGGAAACATCACTCCTACAACTCAAAATTTTACGCTTAATAGAGGTGAGAGTGTTGTATTATCTGGCTATACTAATGTCTTTGCAAATTTAACTGGTTTTGTAGGTGCTTTAATCACTTCCAATAAACCAATCGTTGTAAACACTGGAAATGCAACTGGAGGAGCTGGTCCAGATCCTGGAGGAGGTGGTTCAGGACAAGATTTTAATTTAGATCAAATCGTTGGCTTTGATAATATAGGTCAAAAATATATAGTTGTAAAAGGAAACGGAAGTGATAGTTCAGAAAGACCATTAGTAATAGCAACTGTAAATAATACAGAAGTTTTTGTTAATGGAAATGCTACACCAATAGCCACTTTAAATGCAGGAGAATATTTTTTAATTCCAACTTTAAATTATCAAGGAGTAGGAACAAATCTAAACATGTACATTGAAAGTAGTCAACCTGTTTATCTTTATCAAATAGTAGCAGGAAGTACAAATGACGCTACTTCTGGTTTAAATTTCATTCCTCCTTTAAGTTGTTATTGGCAAAAAAGTGTAAACATGATTCCAGAATACAATGTTATTGGAAATAAAACTTTTAGTTTCAGTGGAATTATTGTTGTAACAGAAGTAGGTTCAACAGTTTCTATTAATGGAGCTATAACTGGAGCTTCTCCTCAACCTGTTAATGGAAATGCAGGTTGGGAAACCTATAGAATTGATGGTGTAAATGGAGATATTGTCGTTGAATCTACAGGTGCACTTGCTGTTGGAGTTTTTGGTTCAGATGGTCAAGCTGCTGGATATGGAGGTTATTATTCTGGATTTGGTAGTCAACCAAGAGATACTTTTATAGATGTGTGTTCCAACACAACTATTGATTTATTTGAAGCTATTGAAGGAAACCCTTTACCTGGTGGAACTTGGAACCCAACATTAGCTAGTGGAAGTAATATTTACAATCCATCTAATGATGCTCCTGGAAATTATGAATATACATATGGAATAACTTGCGATGGACTTACAGTAATAGAGTCTGTAAATATAGATGTTACCATTCAAACCGCACCAAATGCTGGAACAAACTCTTCAAAAGTCTATTGCATAAATGATGCTAGTGAAGATTTATTTACTTTATTAGGCACTACAGACACTTCTGGAAGCTGGTCGTTAAATGGCACTCCAAGAGCAAACGGAATTCTAAACCCTGCAACAGATGTGACTGGAAATTACGTTTACACAATTGCTGCAAGTGGAGCTTGTGAAGCGGTTTCTGCTACAGTGGCTGTAACTGTAAATCCTGTTCCACAAATCACTACAATTATTCCTTACGAACTTTGTGATGACAATTTAGACGGAAACGATACTAATGGTTTTGTAAATTTCACTTTAAATAGTAAAAATGCAGAAGTTTTGATTGGGCAAACAGGAATTGCGGTTTCTTACCATGCATTACAAACAGAAGCCATGCAAGGTATAAATCCATTACCAAATACGTATTATTCGTATTCAAAAACTATTTATGTAAGATTAACAAATACAACTACACTTTGTTATGCTATTACTACATTAGATTTAGTCGTAAATCCGTTACCTGTTAGTCAAGCAATTGTTGCCTTAAGACAATGTGATACTGATAATGATGCTATTACAAGTTTTAATTTAACGCAAGCGAATACTATCATTTCAAATGATACAGCGCTAACTTTTAGTTATCATTTAACGCAAATAGGAGCGACAGATAACACCAATCAAGTGCCTGATGACACTAATTATACTGCTCCAAACGGAAGCACAGTTTGGGCAAGAATCATAACAGACAATGGTTGTGTAAGAACAGCTAGAGTTAACTTAGTAGTTTCAGTTACTACTATAACTCAAAATGATGCTTTTGAATTATACGAATGTGACGAATATATTGATGCCAATGATCCAAACGATGATGGTTTTGATTATTTTAATTTTAATGATACTACAAATTCATCAAGAGATGCAGTATTACATTTTAGAAATTTATTTCCAGCCAATCAAAATGTAGTGGTTACTTTCTATGAAAATGAAGTTGATGCCTTAGCGGAGCAAAATCCAATTACAGAAATTAACAATTACAGAAATAACACTGCTAATACACAAATTATTTGGGTAAGAATAGAAAGTTCTCTAAATAATGATTGTTTTGGTTTAGGTCCTTATTTAATTTTAAATGTTATTCCTATTCCCGATGTTAATTTAGAACCAAATAGTATAATTTGTGTTGATCCAATCTCAGGTTTAGGTTCTCAAATTATAGATGCAACCCCACAAACACCGGGAGATTATTCATATACTTGGACACCAACAAACCCTACACTTGATGCATTAGGAAATGAAAGCGCTCAATATACAATTACTACAGAAGGAACTTTTTCGGTAACGGTTACAAATAACCTTACTTCTTGTGAAAATTCAGATTCAATTACTACTAGTTTTTCATCTGGACCAGCTAGTTTTACAGCAGAAGTAATTACACCAGCATTTTCATCAGAATTAACTACAATTGTAGCAACTGCAACTGGTGGTTATGGAGATTATGAGTATAGTTTAGATGGCTTTAATTGGCAAACAAGTCCTGTTTTCTCAGGTTTACAAAACGGAGTTTATACTGTTTATGTAAGAGATATTCAAAATTGTGGCATTGTACAATCAATAACTGATTTATTTGCAATAACTTATCCTACTTTCTTTACTCCAAATGGTGATGGATACAATGATACTTGGAATATTTTTGGGTTAGATGCTTCCTTTAATGCAAAAATTTACATTTTTGATCGATATGGGAAACTCTTAAAACAAATTAGCTCACAAGGGGAAGGATGGAATGGTACTTATAATGGAGATCTATTGCCTTCTACCGACTATTGGTTTAAAATTGAATATATAGAAAAAGGAGTGGCAAAAGAATTCAAATCGCATTTTAGTTTAAAACGATAATATGGAAGGTTTTATAAAAACAGAAATTAAAAATAAAGTAGCTACAATTTCATTTTATCATCCTGCTGGAAATTCTTTTCCCAGTGACCAACTCGAAAAACTAACCGAAGAAATTCATGCTTTAGGAAAATCTAAAACTGTTAGTGTACTCATATTAAAAAGTGAAGGTGAAGGTGCATTTTGTGCAGGTGCTTCTTTTGATGAATTACTGGTTGTTTCTAATTTAGAAGAAGGAAGTAATTTTTTTTCTGGGTTTGCCAATGTCATTAATGCCATGCGAAAATGTCCCAAATTAATCATAGGAAGAGCACACGGTAAAGCTGTTGGTGGTGGGGTTGGATTATTAGCTGCTTGCGATAGTGTATTTGCCATAGAAAAAGCTGATGTAAAACTTTCTGAATTAGCTATAGGAATAGGCCCTTTTGTAATTGAACCTGCCGTTTCCAAAAAAATTGGTAAAACGGCAATGGCAGAAATGACTTTAGAACCGACAGTATGGAAAAATGCAAATTGGGCACTTGAAAAAGGATTGTTTACCAAGGTTTTCTCAACTATTGCTAAATTAGATACTGCATTAGAAACCTACACAAACCAACTAGCAAGTTATAACCCAGAAGCTTTACTAGAAATGAAAAAAGTACTATGGGAAGGAACCGAAAACTGGGATACTTTATTATTTGAAAGAGCAGCTATTTCTGGGAGATTAGTGTTATCAAATTTTACTAAAAATGCTTTGTTGCAGTTTAAAAAGTAATAAAAATAGAGTACATACATTCTTAAAACACAAAAACTTTCTCAAAAAAATTCCCTATATTTGAGCGTATAAAACGTTCTTAAAAATAGATGAAAAATAGCCATTATGTTCAAAAAATGTCAAAAAACGCAAAATAATGCAATTTTTCAGACTTTTTTTAAACTTGTTAGGTATTGTAAATATTAGTGTTTAGCGCAATTTGACTACTATCCTCTTGGAATGACCTTGCCAGGACGCACCAGCACTGGGATTGACTACCGTTACGGCTTCCAAGGACAGGAGAAAGATGATGAGTTAAAAGGGGAAGGAAATTCTTTGAATTATACTTTTAGAATGCACGACCCTAGAGTGGGTAGATTTTTTGCGGTGGATCCTTTGGCTGCTAAATATCCTCATAATAGCCCATATGCATTTAGTGAGAATAAAGTTATTGATGCCGTTGAGCTTGAAGGTTTAGAAAAACTAAAATATACTATAAAACTAGGTATAGAAACTACAAGTGATTACGTTTGGAAAGATATATTTGGAACTGGAATATCTTGGATTGATTTTGATTGGAATATAAGTAATGATGTAGAGTTAATTTCTGCTGAAGTTGAAGAATCTAAAACTTTGAGTTATGAAGTTAAACTTAAAGTACCTGTTTCTGCATCTTTAGATAGAAAAATAAAGTCTATAAAATTACAAAATATCACACCTATATTTATAGAGGAGAAACATTAGATGGTCTTTCAAAAACTGAAAATCTGACAAGAATATTTGAGTCTTACCAAGAAGTTTTTTTTGATGGTTTTCAAAATGGATTTGTTACTGGATTAGGTGAACAGGCTGCAGAAATCCTTTTTAGTAAGATTGGACATGTTATAATGAGAACTAGATTAGGAATGGCCTTAGATGGTTATATTTCAAAAGCTCGCACAAGTTTAGTCAATATTTCTCAAAGACAGCTATCAAAATTTAATACTGCAACAGTTATATTTGATAGAGTTTCAGGAAAGTTTTTCTTTGGAAGGAATAAAGGTATTGAAATGAGTAAAACAAAAATCCATCCTGATTTGGAAAAGATGTTACCTGAGAAAAGTTTGAACCAATATAAGTTAGGCAACTGTGCTGAATGTGACGCTGTTAACCAAGCTCTTTGGGCAAGAAAAGGAGCAAAAATGGAAGATTTTGATATGTTTACAAAAGGAGTTAAAAGTGATGGTTCTACATTTCCTAAAATACAGTGTGATAACTGTCAAGTTACGTTTCCAGACATAAAAGATTACACACCAAAAAAATAAAATATTTATGAAAATTGAAGATTTATCAATTAGAGCTCGTATTGGTTTTGCAGGATATATTCTTGATAGTTTTTTTATGAAAATTGAAAATCATTTTGAAGCTAAAAACATAATAATAAACAAAATTTGGGAAATACCCGAAGGGAATGATATTGAATCTTGGCTTGAAGAATTTGTAGAATTATTACCAGATGTTATTTTTGAAGAGGCATATAATCATGAAGACCCTTATGTTTTTTTGACTAATAATCAATTTAATTGTATTAAATTTCTTTATGAAGATTGTGAAGAACATATATTACAAATAATTAAATTAATTTTTGAAATTGTTAATATTCATGTTTATGGTAAAATTGTTGATAATGGAAAAGAAAGTCTTGAAGAGTTGAAAAAAATTTTTGATTTTGCAAAAAAAGCATCTATAAATCTGAAAATAGAAGAGAATAATTTATTTTCTATAAAAAACGAAAATGGGTGGGGTAAAACTTTTAGTAAAAATATATTAGTTCCCTAGCTGGTCCGAGCGTCTCTAAATAATCGGTAACGCTACCGCGAGCTCAATGTCGTTAACTTAAGGATTATTTTGTTAATTCGGTCAATGGTAGAAATCGCATAAAGTGAACAAATAAAGAAGCTCCTCCTTACGTTGAATAACAAAAAATGAAAGTTTTTCTTAACTTAACGACATTGAGCTCGCGGTCAATGTCGTTAAGTTAAGCTATATACCTTTGTAATTGAGAGATTTACTTCACCAGCTGAGCTAAGTGTTCCCACGTGCTGCGCAAAGTGTCCTCACTTTGAGCTATATTAATAAAAACAAAAGCAACTTTTAAACGAGTTGCTTTTGTTGTTTTATATACCTTAAAAGATATTTTTAGTCAAGTATAATTATATGTTATAAAGCAAAAAATAATTTTTAAGAAAACTGCTTTTGAAT
>JAAURU010000082.1 GCA_012032075.1 Flavobacterium sp. | reverse complement strand
AACTTTCAAATCGCAAGATATTTTACCTATTGAACAAGTACAAAGAGATAAGTTGAAAAACAAAAAAGTATAATGAACATGCCAAAAAAGCATTTATATTTTTACCAGATGGTGTTGGTTTACGTAACTTTGCTTTGACTAATTTTAATGCTATTGGAAAAGACTTAGGTTATGAGATTACCTATTGGAACAATACACCATTTAAAATTAAAGAAGAATTAGGATTTGATGAAGTTGTAATTGAGAATAAACAGTTAAACAAATGGACAACGGTTTATACTAGAGCAAGAAAACGCTGTGAACTAAATGTATTTGATAAAAAATTCAATGAAACGGTTTACAATACTTACAATTTTCCGCAATCTTATAAAGGGTTTAAAAATTCGATTAAAAGCTAAATGTTGATTTTTTAGTAGCAACAAAATCAACTGAAAAAGGAGTGAATAGCATTCGAAAAAAAATTAAAGCATTAGAAAGAAGCACTTCAAAATACGATTATTGCAAAAAACAATTGCAAGAACATAAACCTGCTATTGTTTTTTGTACAAACCCAAGACCAACACAAGCCATTGCACCCATTTTAGCAGCACAAGATTTAGGAATTCCAACAGCTACGTTCATTTTTTCATGGGATAATTTACCAAAAGCTACAACGCTAATCGAACCCGATTTTTATTTCGTTTGGAGTAATTACATGAAAAACGAATTGTTACAATATTGCCCTTATGTTAAAAAAGAACAAGTGTTTGTAACTGGAACTCCACAATTTGAAAGTCATTTTGATAGTAGTTTATTACAAACAAAAGAGGAGTTTTTTAAAACACATCATTTAGATTTAGCAAAAAAATACATCTGCTTTTCAGGTGATGATATTGTTACTTCTCCACTAGATCAATATTATTTGGAGGATTTAGCGGTTTCAGTTAGAGAATTAAATTTACAAGACTATAATTTAGGAATCATTTATCGAAAGTGTCCAGTAGATTTCACAAAACGATACGATGCTATTTTAGCACAATATAAAGATGTAATTGTTTCCATTGATCCGTTGTGGAGACCTGTTGGAACGAGTTGGGATGAAATTATGCCAACCAAAGACGACTTTGCTTTACAAGCCAATATTTGCGAACATACAGAATTTGTAGGAAATATTGCTTCTTCCATGGTATTTGATTTTGTAGCGCATGATAAATCGTGTTTGTTTTTTGATTATGAGCAACCACAATTAGAAAAAGGAATACGTGATATTGGACAAAATTATAAGTACATTCACTTTCGTTCCATGCCTTCAAAAGAAGCAGCTCTTTTTGTGTATTCCAAAAAAGAGTTGACAGAGAAAGTAAAAGCAATTCTTGAGGGAAAATTATCGAATGTTCCCGATGGTAAAAAATGGTTCGATATAGTTGTGGGTAAAGAGCCTACAAAGGCTTCTGAGAGAATATGGAATAAAATAGACCAGTTAATAAAAAATTAAATTTGAAGAAATTTATTGTATTTATATTCAAGATTGTTGCGATTTTGTTAGTAATAGCATTATCACTTGATGTTATTTACACTTTTCTCTATACCAAAGTTATTGATACTTCTAAATTTCAATTTATCAAAAAGCAAGAAGATACTAAATTTAATTATGTTTTTTTAGGTTCATCAAGAGTTGTTAATCATATTCATCCAGAAGTTATCGATTCAATCACAAATAAAAAATACTATTAATTTTGGTGTTATGGGAGCAAGACCAAAAGATTTATTTACATTAATTAAGTTGTTAGATTATTACAATATTAAATCTGATTCTCTTTTTATTCAAACCGATTATTACTTTAATTCTGACGAAAAATCTAATTTTCTATATGTAGATTTGATTCCTTATATTAAAGAGAATAAAATTATAACCTCTTATTTTAAAGATGAAAAGGATTTTTTAGGCTTGTATTATTTTCCTTTTTATCGTTATAGCAAAAACGAACCTAAATTAGGAATAAGAGAATTACTTGCTTCTTTACATAGAAAAAATATTTTTGATAAAAATAAAGGATATATTGGTTTACATGGTAATGAACCTAAGGATAGAATTTGGCAAAGGGAATTACCAACAAAAATCGAAAGAAACACAACTTACAATGATAGCATTAAATTTTATTTGGATACCAATGCTAAAAAAGGTATTTTCTTTACTGCTCCTTTCCGACCAGATACCAAGAATTTATTTTTCATATCTCAATTAAAAAATGAGTTTCCTGTTTTTTGGGATTTTTCAAGACAAGTAACAGATGCGAAATTATTTAAAAATGGCTATCATTTAAATGAAGAGGGAGCCAAACAATTTTCAGTCCAAATTTCTAATGCAATAATTTCTAAAAAGTAATATGTTCTTTAACTCTTTATCATTTGCTTTATTTCTACCAATAGTTTTTTTACTGTATTGGTTTGTTTTCAATAAAAACAAAACTTCTCAAAACACATTACTAATTATTGCTAGTTACTATTTTTATTCTTGTTGGGATTGGAGGTTTTTGTTTTTACTTGTTTTTTCTACTTTATTAGATTATTTCAGTGCGATTCAAATGGATGCTTGTAAGACAAATAAACAACGAAAGTTTTGGCTTTGGCTCACTATTGGAATTAATTTAGGGGTTTTTAGGTGTTTTTTAAATACTATGACTTTTTTTGCTCAATCGAATTTACTGAACTTTTTAAATGGATTTTGGTTTTAAAAGCACATCCTTATTTGTTACAATTAGTTTTGCCTGTTGGAATTTCCTTTTACACCTTTCATGGTTTGTCTTATGTAATTGACGTTTATTACAAACGAATAAAACCAGAACCCAACTTTATAGATTATTCTTTATTTGTTAGTTACTTTCCTTTATTAGTTGCTGGACCAATAGAAAGAGCAACTCATTTATTGCCTCAAGTAAAAGTAAAAAGAGATTTTAATTTTGAAAAAGCAAAAGAAGGTGTTTACCAAATTATTTGGGGTTTAGTTAAAAAAGTTGTGATTGCCGATAGTTGTGCCACTTATGCCAATGCCATTTTTGATAATTATGAAACAATGAACTCGTTATCACTAATTTTAGGAGCATTTTACTTTGCTTTTCAAATCTATGGTGATTTTTCAGGATATTCTGATATTGCTCTTGGAACTTCAAAACTTTTTGGAATTGACTTGTTAAAGAACTTCAATTATCCTTATTTTTCAAGAGATATTGCAGAGTTTTGGAGACGTTGGCACATTTCGCTTTCCTCTTGGTTTAAAGATTATTTATATATTCCTTTAGGAGGAAGTAAAGGTGGTTTGTGGATGAAAGTGCGTAACACTTTTATAATTTTTTTAGTAAGTGGTTTTTGGCATGGTGCTAATTGGACATTTATAGTTTGGGGATTGCTAAACGCAATTTATTTTTGCCCTTATTACTGCAAAATAAAAATAGAAATAATATAGGAGAAATTGAGGTGAGTTTTACTGTTTCTGGAATGAAAACTATTATACATATTCTAGTTACTTTTAGTATTACCTGTTTAGCTTGGATTTTCTTTAGAGCAAAATCGATAACTGAAGCTTTTGGTTATATTCAAGGATGTTTTCCGATTTATCTTTTAAAAGTCAGTATTTGAATAATGAACGATATAATGTTGAATTATTGCTTTTAGTAGCAGTTTTCATTTATGTAGAATGGTTATATAGGAATAGAGTAGAACCTTTATCAGGTAAAACAAGTTGGGTAAAAGTAGGAATTGCCATATTAGCTTTATTAGCATTAGGAGTCTATTCGGATTATAAAGAATTTATTTATTTCCAATTCTAATGAAAGAGTTTCTTCAATTTGTTTCCAAAATAATACTATTGCTTTTATTTGTAGCACTAGTATTAGATTATGGTTATTCTTACGTTTACTCTAAATCTACTGGTAGAAATAAAATTGAAAATATTGTTAATTCAAATGCAAAGAAGTACGATGTAGTTATCTTAGGATCATCTAGAGCAAATAATCATTTTGTAACGCAATTATTTCTTGACGAAGGTTTAAAAGCCTATAATTATGGCATGAGTGGTTCAAGATTACAAGAAACAGCATTGCTTTTAGAACTATTGTTAGAACGAAACTATACCATTAAAAATATTATAGTTGAAATCGATTTAAACATTAATACAGAAGGTTATTCAGAGGGAACAAGAGCTCGTTTTATGCCTTATTTTAAATCTTCAGAAACCATTTCGAGTTATTACAAACAAATCCTTCCGCAATCAGAATATAATTTATGCTACTATTTACCTTTTTATCGTTATATTCATTATGATACTCAAATAGGTTGTAGAGAAATGTTTTTTAGTGCCATCAACAAGCCATCTGCAAATATTCAAATGGTGGGTTTTATCCTTTACTTAAAGAAGGTAAAAATATGAAATACGACATAACTAATTATTTTCCTAAAAGAAATAAAGATTACGAATTAATTAAAGAATTATGTATTCAAAATAATATTAATTTAATTGCTTTGACAACTCCTATTTGTGAAAATGTGAAAAATAGAGCGTATTTTGCAGCTGTAAAAAGTTATATCCCGAAATTCATAACTATGAAAACGTTGTGACAGAAAATAAATATTTTGCAAGCTGTGGACACATGAATGAAACTGGGGCAAAGGTTTTTACACATAAGATAATTGAAGATTTTTTTAATCTTAAAAAATATAAACATTGAAAGAAAATTATTTAGAAATTATTCGCAATGAGTTTTTGATAGAAAATAACTCAGTTATTAAGTATGGAAGTATTAAAGATGGAGGTTATTTTTTGTCACCAGAGCATGTTTTAGAAGCTGATGTTTTATTTAGTGGTGGCATTTCATCTAATATTGAATTTGAGTATGATATTTTTAGAAGAAATGAAGCTATCAAAATAGTAATGGTTGATCCAACGGTTTCAAAATTAAAATTATTATCGAAAGCTATTGTAAGGGTTTTCTTTTTTAAAAAAGAAAAATTAAGATATTTCATTAATACACTTACTTTTATAATGATGCTTCGTTCAGGTAGGTGTTGGCATCTAAAAAAATGGTTGTCAAATAAAACAGGTATTTTAGATTGTATAGAAGAAAAGATAAAAGATTTCTCTAACAAAAATAATTTTAAAATTAGATATTGAAGGTAGTGAGTATGATTTATTAAATGAGATTACAAATAACAGTAACTTGTTTAATTGTATGGTTTTCGAATTTCATAATTTAGATGAAAAGCATTTAGTATTATATGATTTTTTAAAAAGATGTGCTGAAAATTTTGACTTAGTTCATCTAGAAGTAAATCCTTCAGGAGGCTTTTCAAAAGATAAACAACCAAAAAATATCGAAGTAACTTTAGAAAGAAAAATGTAACGATGCACATCGCTTTTTTAACACCTGAATATCCTCATACTAAAATAAATCACTCTGGTGGTTTGGGAACTAGCATTAAAAATTTAGTGTTAGCATTAGTTGCCAAAGGAGAAAAAGTGAGTGTTTTTATTTACGGTCAACCAAAAGCTGAAATCTTTGAAGAAAATGGAATCACTTTCCATTTAATTGCTAATGAAAAATACAAATTTGCCAAATGGTTTTTCTACAGAAAACACATTCAAAACTATGTTAATCAATTCATTAAAAATGAAAAAATTGATATAATTGAAGCTCCCGACTGGACTGGAATTACTGCCTTTATGAGTTTTAGTGTTCCTTTAGTTATTCGATTTCATGGTAGCGATACTTATTTTTGTCATTTAGAAATGAGAAAGCAAAAATTTAAAAACAGGTTATTTGAAACATTAGCCGTTAGAAAAGCAAAAGCATGGATAGCTCCAACACAGTTTGCTGGTGAACTTTCTGCAAAGTTATTCGGATTACCAAAACAGAAGGTGAAAACTATTCATTATGGTTTAGACTTAGATCAATTCACTAATCAAAATCCATATCAATACGAAAAAGGATTACTTTTATACATTGGAACGATCATAAGAAAAAAAGGAGTTTTTGAATTACCACTAATTTTTAATTTGGTTAAAAACCAATATCCAAATGCCAAGTTAGTTTTAATTGGAGGAGACGCTGAAGATATTAAATCGGGTTACAAATCAACATGGGAAATGGTTAAACAACAATTTTCAGCAGAAGATTTGAAAAATGTTACCTATCTAGGAAAAATACCTTATCAAGAAGTTCAAGAGTATATTAAAAAAGCAAATGTCTGTGTATTTCCAACGTATGCTGAAACATTAGGAATGGTAACTATTGAAAGTATGGCAATGCAAAAGCCAGTTGTAAATAGTAATATTGGTTGGGCAAATGAATTGATGATTCATAAAGAAAGTCGGATTTTTAGTTGCATCCTTCAAATCATGAGGAATATAGTAAAAGAATCCTTCAAATTTTAGAAGATGAAAACTTACAATTTAAAATGGGTAAAAAAGCAAATGAGTTTGTAAGTTGTAAATTTGATATTGAAAGGATTGTTTTAGAGAATATTGAATTTTATAAGTCAATTTTAAATCATGATAAATAAATTAAAAAAAAGGCTTAGTTTACTTTACAAAAGAATTAAACTACTGCTTTTTTATTTACCAAAACTCACTTTTAATAAAACAACTTCTAATAAAACAATTATTATTTGTTTTGATGGTGTTTTTGCTCATGGTGGTTTTGTAGATAGGTTAAAGGGAATGATTTCTTTTTATGAAGTTTCCAAGCAATTAGATTATGATTTTAAAATTCATTTTAGTCATCCCTTTCAATTGGATTATTTTTTTAAGCCAAATGAAATAAACTGGATTCAAAAAAAGTAAAATACAACCCATTTGATACGAAAATAATATACTTAATGGATAATTTTTCGGTAAATCCTATCGAAAAATAAAGAATTCAAAAGCAACCACTATTTTAGTATATGCAAATGTAGATTATATTGGCAAACTATATCCAAATCATTCAGCAACAGAAAATAAAATACTTTGGAAAAATAATTTTAATGAACTTTTTCAATATTCTGATAATTTAAAACAGGAATTAACAAAACTTCCACAAGAAAAACATATTGTATTTCACACACGATTTACTACTTTAATGGGAGATTTTAAAGACACTACATCAAAAGTCTTAACTGAAATAGAAAAACAAGAGTTAATTGCACTATTATTAAAAAAAATGAATAGTATTGTGGAGCAAAATCTAAATTGTAATCCTTATATTTTTTCTGATAGTCTTTATTTTTTAAAATTTATAAAAGCAAATACTATTTATAAAGTACTTGAAGGTGAGCCCAAACATGTTGATATAAAAAATAACAATTCCAATTTAGATTCACATTACAAAACCATAACCGATTTTATTTTTATTGCCGAAAGTGAAAGTGTATATTTGTTAAAAGAAGGTGCAATGTATCCAAGTGGATTTTCAAAATATGCAGCAATTATAGGAAATAAACCTTTTGAAGTTATTCAATAAGTATGATTGTAGTAGTTCACGATTCTAAATATGTAATACAAGTTATTGGCTTAAAGGGAAGTACTATTTCTTTTCAAAAAAAGGCTATTGGAGAAATTTTATTTTCATTAGCTAAAAAATATCCTAACGAAACTTTAGCTTGGTGTAGTGAGAAAGTGTTGGACAATTTTGATTCATCTATTGTTTCAGAACTATTACATCATAATAAAATGATACTTTCATTTAATCCAAATGAACAAGAATTTTTGGGTGCTAAATTTGGATATATTGATCATGCTTCGATATTAAAAATTAATAAAAAAGTTCTATTTTTTACTTGGCAATTATCAAGTATTGTTGGTGTTACAAAAGCTAGTTTATTAAATGAAATAGTAAGTTTAGTACCAAATAAAAAGGAAAATTTCACTTATCTATTACAATCATTAGCTATACGAGTCATACAAAATGGATTGTTTTGTTATTCAGAACCTAGATTGTTAAAAGAAATTAAGGTTTTACCAACAAATACGAGTTCTAATTTTACTTTATTCAAATTTGTAAAACAACATAAAAGTTTTAAATGGTTGCTTATTTTATTTTTTAATATTTTACTTTACGAAAGAAAAATAGCGTTTTTTCCTTTTATTTATAGTTTGTTTTTTTTCTCAAGAAAATGGAATACTAATGGATTAGATTCAATTGATGTTAATTCCAATAAAAAAGTAATTATTTCAAAGGATATTGATGTTATTGTGCCAACAATTGGTCGTTCTAAACATGTTTATAAAGTGTTATGCGATTTAAGAAATCAAACGCATTTGCCAAAAAAAGTAATTGTAGTTGAACAAAATCCTCTTCCAAATAGTACTACTGAATTACATTTTATAAAAGAAGAATCATGGCCTTTTATCATAGATCATACTTTTACACATCAATCAGGAGCTTGTAATGCTAGAAATATTGCGTTGTCAAAAGTAACTAGTGAATGGACTTTTATGTGTGATGATGACAATCAATTTGAACCAAGTTTAATTGAAGGTGTTTATAATAATATAGAAAAATATGGAGTGGAAGCACTTTCAACAGCTTATCCACAAGTGAATGAAATAATAACATATAATAGAATTCATCAAACAACCATTTTTGGTTCGGGAAATAGTTTTATAAAATCAGTACATTTGAAAAAAGTACAATTTGATGATGCTTACGAGTTTTGTTATGGAGAAGATTTTGATTTTGGGATGCAACTAAGAAATATAGGTGTTGATGTTGTTTATTTTCCAAAACCTCACATTACCCATTTAAAAGTGCCAATGGGTGGTTTTAGAACTAAACCAATATTAAAATGGAGCTACGATAGTATTCCACCTATTCCTTCTCCAGCAATTTTATTAAACTATTTAAAATATCGTAATATAGAACAATTAAACGCTTATAAAAATGATATTTTTCTTTAAAAAATGGAAGAGTAATAAGTTGCAAAATCCAATTAAGTTTTATAAAAAAACTAAAGCACATTGGAAAGCTAGTAATAGTTGGGCAAACAAACTGTTAGAAAAATAAAGTTCTTAAAAATTGTAAATGCTAAACTTCTATACACATATAAATCAATTAACTCCTGAAAATCGAAAGAGGGTTTTTCCAATGCTTTTTGATTGGTTTTATTTGGAACATCCAGTCGTTCTTGAGTATTTCAAATTAGTAAACACTTTAGAAGAAGCTTCGGTTTTTATATTGCCAATAGATGTTGGGTATTATTTTTCAAACAATAAGAAAAACGAAGTAGATTCATTTATAGCTTTGGCAAAAGAAAATAATAAACAGGTATGGATTTATAGTGCTGGAGATTTTGGGATAACCCTAAATTCAAATATTATTACCTTTCGATTAGGAGGTTTTACTAGTAAAATGAATAATCAAACCTATATTTTACCATCATTTGTAAATGACCCTTATGATACTATTTATAAAAAAGAGTGGCAACCTATTGTAAAAGAAGAAAAGCCAACAATTGGTTTTGTGGGTAATGCTGATGGCTCTTTTATAAAATGGAGTAAAGAATTTTTAATTTATACTAAACAACAAATAAAACGTTTATTAAAAAAAGACTATTCTGATAGTCAATCATTTTTTCCATCTAGTAGCAAGCGGTACAAACTACTCGAAAAACTTAAACGTAACAAGGGAATAAACGCTACTTTTATTTACCGAAATAAATATAGAGCTGGAGCAGTTACTAGGGAGCAAAAAGAGAAAACAACATTAGCTTTCTATGAAAATATAGAGCAAAACCTATATATTTTTTGTTTGAGAGGCTCTGGAAATTTTTCCGTACGTTTTTATGAAACTTTAATTATGGGAAGAATTCCGCTTTTAATTGATACTGATGTTCGTTTGCCTTTTCATGATACAATTAATTGGAATGAACATTGTATTTTGGCTACTTCCGAAAATTTTGTGGATAAAATTATTGCTTTTCATAAAAATCATACTACTAAAGAATTAATAGAAATTCAGGAAAAAATAGGAAATTAGCTTTGGAAAAATTAAATAGACAACAATATTTTATTAGTATTGCCAATCAAATTATAAATAAGAAAGATGCAGTTTAGTTTAGTAATTTGTACTTACAAAAGACCGAAGCCTTTATTGAATTTGTTGCATTCAGTACAGCTACAAACCTTATATCCTAATGAAATCCTTATAATTGATGGTTCACATGATGATGATACAAGTTTAGCTTTAGAGAATAATAACTTTGAAAATTTAGCCTATTACAAAGTTTCAGATGAAGAAAGAGGTTTAACCAAACAGCGAAATTTTGGAATAGCAAAGGCAAATTCATCTAGTGAAGTAATTTGTTTTTTAGATGATGATACTATTTTAAATGCTAATTATTTTCAAGAGTTAATTAAAACTTATAAATTGTATCCAGAAGCATTAGGTGTTGGAGGTTATATTTCTAATGAAGTTCAATGGACAAAAGCAGAAGTCAATCAAAAGCCTAAAATTGACGAATTTTATTATGACGGATGGAAAAGAAAAGACGGTTCTCGTTTTGTTTGGAGAAAACGTCTTGGTTTAGATAGTAATCA
>JAAURU010000081.1 GCA_012032075.1 Flavobacterium sp. | reverse complement strand
GATTTGAAATCAAATTGAATGAAAACTATTTATAATTACATTCTATTGACATACAGTACAAATATACAACAATTTCGTTTAAGTGCAAATAAAATCGATGAAATGCATTAAAATTTAACATTTATTGAATAATATTAATTTTTTTGTAAGCTTTATAATACAAATATTTTTTTGTTAATACTATTGCTATTCTATTTGGAACACAGATTATAGAAATTTAAGAAATCTTTATAATTTGAATATTGTTATTGAAGTTGATTATTGAATTTTGAGTTTGCATTTTGATTAAGATTAGTTTTACTTTGCGATTATTAATTTAGCCCTGATTGAGTTGATATCCTTTTTGTAGCGGTAGCGGAAAAAGATAAAAGCGAAAGCAGGAAATAGCTTCAAAAAAATATGGATAGTACAAAAATTATAGAATTGGTTTCTTATACTTTACCTGCATTAATTACAGGTGGTGTGGCTTATTTTTTATTACATTCTTTTTTTAAAAATGAAGAAAGCAGAAGACGTTTTGAGTTGTTAAAAGAAAACCAAAAAATTGCTTTACCTATTCGTTTACAAGCTTATGAGCGAATTGTTTTATTATTAGAACGCATTAATCCAGCTCAATTATTACTACGTGTAGCTCCACCAAGTACTGATAAAAATGATTATGCTACTTTGTTAATTCATACTATTCAAACTGAATTTGAACATAATTTAACCCAACAAGTTTATGTTACTGCTGGAACTTGGGATATTATTAATAAAGCTAAGAACTCTACCATTCAAATGATTCGTCAAAAATCGATAGAAGTGGATGTTCCAAATGCTGAGAAACTTCGTGAAGCCATTTTAATTGCTTTGACTGAAAGTGAAGCTCCTAGTAACGTAGCCATTAGTTACATTAAAGAGGAATTGAAAACCGTTTTTTAATAAAAAATCCCGAAACTAAATTTCGGGATTTTTTCTCTTTCTTCTTTTTCATTATATTTTTAGTTATCTCTTATAACGTGAATTACTCCTGTAATAGTATGAGTTACATTTGTAGTAGGGTTTTGATACGTTCCACTAAATGTCATATCGATATAACCTCCTACTGGCCCAAAATTATTAAAATTGAAAGATACTGTATTAGTTGTTTGCTGACCTATATAATTAAAATCTCCACCTTCCATTTGGAATGTTGATGTTGTATATGTTCCTGGTACATTTGTATTTCCCCATAAGTAGAAACCACCTGTTGTAGTTCCATTACCTTGAAGACTTACAGATAATCCATTTGGTGTATATCTTACATCTATACTGCCTATTAAATATTTTACTGGATTATTATCTATTTGATAAGTAATATATTCAGATACAGCAGTACAAGTTATTAAATTCCCAATATTTGTAACTGGTGAAGTAAATGTATAATTAATTTCCCCTGAAGTTTGTAAATTCGTGTAGTCATATCCTTCTAATGTAAAAGAAGCATTAGAACTACATACTAAAGTATTGAACTGAAAACTTCCATTTGTTACATTTGAAACTAATGATTGATTACCATATCGTAATATTACATAACCATCTGTTACATTAGTATTATTACATTTTGCCAAAGTTCCCACAACCGATGTTTGTTGCACCATTCCGTTAGTTAAAACAATATTTGGTAAAACTGTATTAGTTGAAAATGGACCTATTTGTGAAGTACTAATAGTGTTACCGCAATTATCTTTTATATTCATTATAATGGTTTGATTAGCTGGAATTAAGCCACAAATTTCTCCATTGCTATTGCTTATACCTGTTCTTGGAAACGTTTGATTGTTTGGTGCCAATTCTACCTGAACATTTGCAATAGGTTGATTATTAGGGTTTACAATAGTTAAGCATAAGTTTACGGTAGGAAACTGCGCATCACAATTCCACCATGAGAAATGTGAAACAGTACCAATATATTTATTACCCACTTTTGTAGCTGAACCTTCTTCAACCCAATATCCAACTTCTTCATTAAAATGCCATAAAGGAATAACACTTGGTGAGGAAGACGCTTGTGCTGCTGTGATAGGCATTTCAATTGATGCTGAACCCGATAATTGCAATTTTTCACCACCAGTTCCTTGTAATTCGACATTTATCATACCAAAAGTTTCTAAAACTTTAGCCTGTCCATTAGCGTCTGAAGCTAATAATGAACCTGGCATTTTTGCCTCTACATTAGCATCCGAAGGATCTAAATGATGCATAATTACACTAACAGAACCTGAATAAGCAGAACCGTCTGGTTTTTTAAAATTTCCATCAAAAGCTACTTTTGTTCCATTTGGTAAAGTGACATTCCCAGTTGAGCCAGAATTTACTGTTCCTACAACAGTAGCACTTAATAACATTATTCTAACCCTGTTTTCACCAACTGTAGGAATCAAAGTACGAGAGCCCTTTAAATAACCATTTTTTGTTGCAGTAACGTAAGCAAAGTTAGATTTTACTGATGCATTTTTAATGATGAAAACACCATTAACATCGGTTTGAGCTGAAATTGAGCCAATATTTACAATTGCATTTGAAATAGGATTTTCATTTTCATCTACAATTTGGCCAACAAAATCTCTTGAAACTGTTGCTCCAAATTCATAGTTAATTGTAGTATTGGATTTTCTTCAGGATTTGAATTATCATCATTAGTTTCGCAGCTTGTAATTAGAAAGGAACTAATGACGAACAAGATTAGAATAAATTTTAAATTTTTCATAATAAATGTATTTTCGTTTTATACTAACAGATACACTTATCATTTCATTTGTTACCCTAAAAATTAGATTTTTTTTATTATTATTCATCAACTGGTATTTCTTGACTATCAATATCTCTATTTTTAGCATAATCATAACCTATTTCCCACCATTTCAACATTTGTTTTTTATTAAAAACTAATGAATTTGTAGTTAGTAATGTAGGTGTGTAATAAAAATTGATGGTTGCATTATTTATTTTGGCTTCATATTTACCAATTTTAATATTTTGCAACTCTATTCTATCCATCATAAAAGAAAATAAATTGGTTAACAAGCCAAAAGGACCACGAGCAGGCATTCTATTGTAAAGATTAGTTTCACTTTGCAAAATAATTGCATCTACATGAGTAGCACCTCTTTTAATCGCTTCTTCAATTGGAATCATGGAAGCAAAACCACCATCAGCATATTCGCAACCATTTTTTCTTACTAATGACATAAAAGGTATGTAGTTGCAAGAAATCCAAATCCAATCTATAAAATCATCATAATCAAAATCGTTGATTGATTTATATTCTACTGTATTCAATGATAAATTAGAAACCGTTACAATTATTTCTTTTGTACTGACTTTCAATTCATTGAATTCATATAACGTAAATATTTTTCTAATGAGTTTTTTTAAATTTTTACTTTCCCCAAAGGTTTTTGAGCCTTTCATAAAATTTCTTAAAACTTTAAAATGATTAATGGCAATAGTATCTTCTCCAAATTTTTGCTTAATAATAAAAGGACAATTACTAAATATACTATTTTGATCTACAGAAGTATATACATTTTTTATTTTTTCAACATTTTGTAACGCCAAATGAGAAACTAATAAACTTCCTGTTGAAGTACCTAAATACAAATCATAATCTTTGTGTAAATCTTCGATTAAGTATTGTGCTACTCCACCAGCAAAGGATCCTTTACTTCCTCCACCTGAAATTACTAATGCTCTCATTATTCGGTTTCTTTTAAGAAATAATTAATTCGTTCTTTTAATTTGTCATCAACTTTATCTTTTAAAGATATAAATTTTTCTCTTAATTCTTCATTTGAAATTAAAGCTCTTATATTATCTTTTGCAAATTTTACAAATTGCCATTTGTGATGTAATGAAGCGTTGATTAATTCTTCGATTACAACATCTGATATTTTACCTAATTTTATTAAGGTTCCAATGCAGGTTCTCTTACAGAAGCTTCATAAGGTAATTTAGTATAATTTTCTAATTCTTTAATAGCTTCATCGCTCCTACTTTCATTATCGTTTGATCCTACTATTTTCAAAGTTAAATGTGCGATTTTTAAATTGTAATTTAAACCTTCCCAATCTTTAGATAAATCAAGTAAATATTCTCTATCATCAGGAAAATTAGTCCATAATCGAAATAATGCTATTTCTCTTGTTATATAGGATTTGTCATTTAACAAAGATTCAAACTCAGTTTTGAAGGAAAATGGAATTTTTGCTAAAATTTCCGCAACAGCTTGTCTTACTTTGATATTTTTGATTGCCAAAAGCTATTCTTAAGATTTCCAATTGCTTTTCTTGTGAAAGATTTTGTGATTGGTAAACTACTTCTTGCTTTACACTGAAATAAACATCTGATTGTAAAACCGCTTTAAACTTTTCAAATAGTTTTTCTTCATCTAATTTTCTATTGGTTACACCAAATTCAACCAATTGCTTTACTGAATTATTTTTCATCAAATAACTTTGCGCTTCTTCTAAATTGAATTGAGGGCTTTCCAACCAACTTTTCTTAAAAGGATTCGTATCATATTTAGAAACTTTATTAATTTCAGCTAAAAAATCATTGGTATCTACATTTTATATGCATATTTCTTTATATAGTTTTAACTGCTTTTCTAAATTTTTTTTCACCAATGCTTTCTCTTAGAACATGCAAAGCCCAAGCTCCTTTTTTATAAAAGGTCAACGAACTAGCCTTTTCATTCAAAATAGGAATAGAATCGTATTGACTCGCTTGTTGTAATTCTTTAGCTGAATGATACAACTCATTGTAGAAATAATCGTCTCCAAAAACTTCTTTTTCAGCTAATAACGCATAATAAGTGGCAAAACCTTCTTGTAACCAATGGTGTTTGCTTTCTTTTGCCGTAATTAAATCACCAAACCATTGATGAGCTAATTCATGAGCATTGACATTTATATAATTTTTATCATTAAAACCAATAGAATCCACCACAAAATCTTGAGAAAAAATAGTAGAAGTGGTGTTTTCCATTCCTGCATATAAAAAATCTCTTACAGGCACTTGACGATACACTTCCCAAGGATATCTTCAACTCCTATTTACTTGTTCTAAAAATTCAAAAATTTGCTTGGAATAACGATAAGTAGGTTCAAAATTAGTTGTATCTTTTCTATCCAAATAGAATTCTAAAGTAGTAGCTGATTTGGTTGTAGCAGTTTGCTTTTCAAAATTCCCAATGGCAAGCATTACTAAATAGGAAGACATTGGTTTTTGCATAGAAAATTTTTCAAAATGAATTATTTCTTCTTTTTGTTTCGAATCAATTTACCATTAGAAATTATCCTTAAATTTTCTTTGAAATTAATTCCAATATTAAAAATTACCTTCTCATTCATATCATCAAAACTAGGTAACCAATGACTGGTATATTTTCCTTGTCCTTGTGTCCAAATTTGTAAATCTTCACCTTCTCCTGTAAAATATAAAGTTTGTTTGGGTGTTACTGAATATTCAATATTGATAGAATTATTTCCTAATTTAAATCCTTCAAATAATAGTAATGCTCTTCCAGAATTTTTATATTTAAAGTATTGATTGTTTATAAAAACATTTGTAAAATCCATATTTATAGCATCAATCTTTATAGTATCAATATGTTTGTGAACTATAAAATCATACTTAACAAAACCTGAAATTGATTTATTTATATCATCTGGAAAAAGAGAAGCATCACAACTTATAAAATCAACACTTTTGTATTGCTGGGAAAAGAGTGAAAAAGTAAAAAAGAATAGAATAAGGTATTTCATGAGTCATTTTTATTGTTCCAAATTTACAAAGCCTTTAGAAATAATTCAGCTTATTTTGTAAGTTTACACTATAAACATGCCAAAATTGAAAAAGAAAGCCCTTTTTAACTGGAGCAGCGGAAAAGATTCGGCTCTAGCTTTGTATAAAATCCAACAAGATAACGAGTATGAAATTGTTACATTACTAACAAGTGTAAGTGAACAATACCAACGTATTTCTATGCATGGTGTTCGTGTGGAACTACTGGAAAAACAAGTGGAAAGTATGGGTTTACCTTTGACAAAAATGATGCTACCAGAAATGCCAACCATGGAAGTTTACAATGAAGTAATGGAAAACACCTTGCTACAATTTCAAAGAAAAAGGAATAACCCATTCCATTTTTGGAGACATTTTTCTAGAAGATTTACGTCAATACAGAGAAGATAAATTAGTAGCAGTAAATTTTACAGGAGTTTTTCCGCTATGGAAAAAAAATACAAAAGCTTTACTAGAAGAGTTTTTAGACTTAGGTTTTAAAACAATTATTGTATGTGTAAGTGAAAAATATTTAGGTAAAGAATTTGTAGGAAGAATTATTGATGAAAATTTCATAAATGATTTACCAGAAAATGTAGATCCATGTGGAGAAAACGGGGAATTTCACACCTTTACTTTTGATGGCCCTATTTTAAGTAAACCTATTGCTTTTGAAATTGGAGAAATTGTGTATAAAAAATACGAACCTACAAAATCCTCGAATAGTGATGTCTGCAAAACGGATGATTCTCCTTATCAATATGGATTTTGGTATTGTGATTTAATTTAAGTTTTTATGGAAGAAACAATTAAAAAAATTATAGCTTTCTTAAAAGATATTGGAATTCCAACTATTGAAAAGGAATTACCTGCTACCACTTTTCTTCCAGGTTTGGCACTTTCAAACGAAGGAATTTTAGTAGATTATAACCAATTATTATATCCTGGTGACATTTTACATGAAGCTGGACATCTAGCAGTTACCACATCGGAAAACAGAAAGAAAATTGGAACCAATGAAATGCCTGAAGATTGGCCCACACAAGGAGATGAAATTGGAGCTATGCTTTGGTCGTTTGCGGCTGCACATCATTTGGAAATACCATTGGATGTTGTTTTTCATCCAAATGGTTACAAAGGAAGTTCTGAATGGTTGTTGGCTTCTTTTAAAGATCATAATTTCATTGGGCTACCACTATTAGAATGGTTTGGATTAACTTTAAGCGAAGAAAAAGCAAAAGAACTAAACAAAGAACCATTTCCTCACATGC
Source organism: Flavobacterium sp. (assembly GCA_012032075.1). Lineage (GTDB taxonomy): Bacteria > Bacteroidota > Bacteroidia > Flavobacteriales > Flavobacteriaceae > Flavobacterium. The sequence goes on along the minus strand of JAAURU010000081.1, from coordinate 3,516 downwards.
TAAAATGGACCCGAGATTAACATGGAAAACCTAATCAGACATATAAAATTTCCTTTTGCATTTGATGTAGAAAAACTACAAATTGATGTTGAGAAAATACTTAGTAAAAATTGGGTAAAGCATTTCAATACTAATGATTATTCTGGTGAGTGGAATGCTATTGCTTTACTTTCACAAGGTGGTAAATCAGACAATATAAATGCTTTTAATTTAGGCACAGAAAAGGTAAACTTCACGGAAATTATGGATTCGTGCGATTATTTAAAAGAAGTAATCGATACTTTTTTATATGAAAAACCACCGTTAGACTGTTACGATTAAGCACTGGAGCTCATATTAAACCGCATACAGATAATGAATTAGGTTATGAAGACGGTTGTTTTAGAATCCATATTCCTGTAATCACAAATCCAGAAGTCGAATTTATTTTGGATAACCAAAGATTGATTATGAACGAAGGAGAATGTTGGTACATTAATGCTAATTTTACCCATTCTGTTGCCAACAGAGGAAAGGAAGATAGGATTCATCTTGTTATTGATGGCTTACGAAACGAATGGACAGATGCCTTATTTTTTAAAGAAGCCAATGAAAATCAATTCGTAAAAACTATACCTAAACTTTCAAATGAAGAAAAATACTGATAATTGAACAATTAAAATTGATGAATACTGAAGTTGCTTCTGAATTAATTGCAAAAATTAGTAACGATTTAATGTGAATTTTGGGGAAAAACCCTCATCAAAAAACCATATTTTACCCTGAAATATTTTTTTAAAACAGTTTGATATTTGTATAACAAATAATTAAACCAAGAAATCATGTTTGAAAATCTAGATGTTTTAAAAATTTTAGGTTATGGCATTTCGGGTTTTAGCTTTTTATTAGTATTACTTACTTTTTTCTTGCTTAGAGCCGAACAAAATAAAGACCAAGAACCAAGACCATTAATCATAAAAATGATTTGGAGATTTATGTTAATGACTATTTTTATGGTGATTTTAAATGGCTTTATTTCATTACCTCTTTTCAATCAAAATATAAAATTACAAGAAAGTGTTACTGAGCTTTCTAACAGCAATAATGAGGGGTTTACCAAAGAAATTGCTCAAAACACCAATCAAATTGAAGAAATTATTGAAAATGAAGGTGTTACCAAAAATGAAGATTCCTTAAGAGTAGCCATGCAAGATATTATAGACAAGCAAAATAAAGCACTTGATAGTATAAAAGCTACTTTGGCTATTGCCAATTCTAAAACCTGAAAGAATCACAAAAATTGAAAATTTAAAAACAGAAATGGCTTTGAGTCACAAAATAATACTTGACCCAAAAGCAGACAGAAAAGCTAAATTAATAGCAAATCAAAAACTAAAAACATTAAATTATGATTTGCAAAAAGTAGCTATAAAACCAATCAAATAACCCAAACTTCAATTTGAAATCTGGGTTATTAAAAACTATAAAAACAAACAAACTACTTAATTTCTATGTGGAATAATTTTTTACCAGTTTCGGCAGCTCTAGCAAACAATTGATTATTTTGTTCTCTTCCAATAATTTCAACATCAATAGAAGATTCTTCAATTGATTTTTCAGGAAGCGAAGCTAAATCATAAGAAGCTTTTACTTCTAAATGCGTTTGGCAATTCGCACAAAAAGCAGTATTCCATCTACTTAATACTGATTCTGCTCCTAAATAATATCGTTTACCTTCTATTGTAGCATAAGCAGCTACTATAAATGATCCTTTCATAGGAGCTCTGTTAATTTTGGAAACATATGCTACTTTTGAAGGTTTATTAGTCTCTCGTAAAACCATTTTTACAGTTTCATCAAAAGAACCTTTACCATAAGTGTAACCTAATTGTGTTTCAATATTGATACAATCTACTGTTGTAAAAGCTCTTTCCTTTTCATTTTCTTCTAATTTGAATGGGTTTAAAGGTGTTTCAACTGTTAACCAAGAATTTGGAGTAATTCCTGGGGTTGCTCCTTGACTATCACTAGAATTTGTTCCTGGATATTCAGGAATAATTTCCAACTTATTAGTGGCATCATGTTGCTTTTGCCATAACCAAAACATACGATCTATATTACAATGATGGAAAAAGAAAATAGGATCAAAACCAGCAGTATTATTTTCACCCATATCTCCATTGGCTCCAGCTATTGGAGAAAAATCTCCTTGATTGGGTACATCAAAACCACCCACAGCCAAATGAATATGATTATGAGGCGACTCTAGAGGCACAATTTTATCTAATTTATCTTCATTCCATTTTCCTGCCGAAGTTGTATTAGAAAAAACAGTATAATTAGGAGCTTTCAAACAATCTTCAAATTCTTTATAAACCCCCATTTGTCTTCGTGTACCATCGGGCATAACAATAGTATTATCTAGCCAAGCCACAATATTTCGGTCTAAAATTTTTACATTTTCGTCATAATTTGGAAAATTAGCGTTGTGCTTTTTGGTTGCTTCTATACTATCTTTCCCAACTAAACCTGATAAAGGATAACGAACCGTTTCATAACCAACTGGCTTTGTATATAAGTCATCATCTGATTGAATACTATCTTTTACAATGTGTTGGAAGGTATAAGAAATCAACGGATTTTTAATTTTCTCACCACCCAATTCAAAATATTCTCTAGTTAACGCCCAAGGAATTCCATTTTTCATTGAATCTTCATTGGTTTCATCCCAAAAAGGTAACATCACCTCTTCACATCCTTTAATACTTTGTAAGGCTTTTTCTAATTTGTATAGATAAACTCTATGCCATGTTGGAAACAAAACATTTCCATGGTTACAATAACCACCCCAATAAGAACTATCTCCGTAACCAGCACCTCTAAAAGGTTCGCCATGAAAACCGGCTAAGCAATAAAAAGACTTTGGATCCATAGGGTCTAATTCTTTAATGCCTTTCCATGCTCTCATTAAATCTTCTAATGGTTTTTTATTGCCATTATCATAGTCGTTTTGTAATTCTACTAATGATTTACGTATGCCTACATTTTTCATATATTTAAATTTTATTTGTTAACGGTAACATATGTTATCACCCTTTTAGTCATTGGTGTTTATCTCACAATGATTATATTTTTCATCGGTATTCGATGATTTTTCAATTGTTTGCAACAAACTTTTTTTTAGTGGTGATTTCATAATTGTTTGTATTTTAATTTAGTATTAATTTTTGTGATTTTGGTATGGTGAAACTATTCCATAAAGAACCTATAAAAATGCATCCCATTCCTATGAAGGAAATCCATTCAGATAAATCAAATAGTAATTTACTGAATAGCAGTATTGAAAAACCAACTAAACTTATAACAAATGGACCATATCCTTTACTAGGCACTTTCTTTAATAACATCCAATAAATGAAATGCTAAAAAAATATGAAAACTGGTAAAAGCCATTTCATATAAGGAATTTTAGTTATTCCAAAACTACCTAACATACTCATATAAACCGCCCAGCAAACAGGACATTTTGGAAAAAAG
>JAAURU010000080.1 GCA_012032075.1 Flavobacterium sp. | reverse complement strand
TAAACCTAACTTTTAATTAAAAATTATTTTAACAGTGGCTAATTCTTTTTCATCAGAACCTGATACCGTAGAAGAATCTGCATTATAAATTGATGGCCCACAACCTATAGTTACTTTTGTTAAAAAATCCATATCTGGAGTTACTCCACATTTTTCTTTTAAATCTGCTGCGTACTTAGTAATTAGTTCGTCTCTTTTACTCATAATTTTGTTTATTTAATTGTTTATTGGTTATATAATTTCCTACTATTAAACGCAAGAATCACTTATAAAAGTATGACTTTATTTTAAATTTTTAAAATAATCCAATAAAATTTTATCATTTAATTTCTCAGGAGTCTTTATTTCCAATAGACTAGGCATATTATTATCATTAATAAAAGTAATGAAATTATTCTCTAATTCTTCAAAATTTGTACAACATTGATAATTAAAATGAAACATCTTAGCTAAATGAGAAGCATCTAAAACATGTGAAGTTTCAAAGAATGTATTAAAAACTTCATTTTCTTCGTGACCTGGTAAAATTCTAAAAATACCACCACCACCATTATTAACTAAAATAATTTTAAAGTTTTTTGGAACATAAGAATTCCATAGCGCATTACTATCATAAAAAAAGCTAATATCACCTGTAATAAAAACCGTTTGTCTATTTGAGGCAACAGCAGCTCCTATTGCGGTTGAAGTACTTCCGTCAATTCCACTGGTTCCTCTATTACAAAATACAGTAATTGATTCATCAATATCTAATAATTGTAAATAGCGAATAGCAGAACTATTGCTAACTTGTAATTGGCAACCTTTAGGTAGTTTTTTAATAATTGCATCAAAAACTTTAAAATCGGAAAAAGGAATGTTTTCCATATATGTTTTTGATTTAGTTTTTCTTAAATGAATAATTTCTTGCATTTTAGTATTATAATCTGTTTCAATTAAAATTTTATTGGCAAGAATTTGTTCTAGAAAGGTTTGGATATCTACTTCAAAATGTTTGGTAAGACAACCATACGTATTATAAGCTCTTAATGTATCAACATGCCAGTGTTCATTTGATTTGTATTTTCTAAGAAATGCTTTTATTCGTTTGGAAACAACCATTCCTCCAAAAGTTAGTAAAATATCTGGTTTGAAATACTCAAAATCATCTGATTTAAAAGGAGTAATAACTGTATCAATATTGGCAACAAAACTAGCATGATGTAAATTTGATGTTTTTTCAATCATTATAACAACCGAATTATCTTCAGCTAATTCATCAATAATAGTTTGTTCAATTGCATTTGGTTTACTTTCACCAACTAAAATTAATTTCTTTTTACTTGTATTCCATTTGGAAATATATTCCTCTTTTAACACAAATGTTTTTTCTTTTGGTGTATTGAATTGAATGCATTTTGGTTGTACCAAAATTTCAGTAGTAGTTTCATACAAAGGTTCTTCAAAAGGAACATTAATATGAACTGGCCCTTTTTGGCTTAAAGCCAATTGTAATGCATATTGAATAGCAATATCGTTTTCTTCTGAAGCTAATTCGGTTAAATTTGCACTATTTATAATATGATTAGCAAAAACATTTTCTTGACGAATGGTTTGTCCGTCTCCAATATCAATTTTATCATGAGGTCTATCTGTACTTATAATTACTAAAGGAATTTGGCTGTAAAAAGCTTCTGCAACAGCCGGATAATAATTTAAAACTGCCGAACCAGAAGTACAAACCACAGCTACAAGTTCATTTAGTTGTTGAGCTAAACCCAAAGCAAAAAAAGCAGCACATCTTTCATCTGCAATACTATAACATTTGAAAAAAGAATTACTTGCAAAACCTATTGTTAGAGGAGCGTTTCTAGAACCTGGTGAAATAACAATGTGCTTTACTCCTTTGTTTTTACAAATCTCAAGTAAGCTTTGTGCAAGAGGTATTTTTGGATATTTATTTTGATGTGTCAATTTTATCTATTAAAATTTGCTTTTGGAACAACAAATTCCAGCTACAAAGGTAAAAAGTTGGAAATGTATTATACTATTTTAATGTAACTAAATTAGTAGTGTACCAATAAAAAACTTCACATTATAATTACTATTGTAAAAATGATGTGAAGTTTTTTTTATTTCAAAGGGTTTTATTTTTTATTTTCAATCCAATCAACAACAGAAGCATCCGTTGGTAAAACTCTTGGAGAAATCACATTTTCTAGTTCACCGTTTTCATTAATCAAATATTTTTGAAAATTCCATTCCACTTGACTGTCTTCTAATCCGTTTTTACTTTTTTCAGTTAAAAAATGATATAAAGGATGCATATCATCTCCTTTCACTGAAATTTTACTCATCATTGGAAAACTAACTCCATAATTACGTTCGCAAAAAGTAGCAATTTCTTCATTTGTTCCGGGCTCTTGTGAACCAAAGTTATTTGCAGGAAAGCCAACAATTACAAAATCACTGTCTTTATACTTACTATATAACGCTTCTAAATCCTTATATTGAGGTGTTAATCCACATTTTGAAGCTGTGTTAACCACCATTATTTTTTTACCTTTTAAAGTTGAAAAATCGAAAGAATTCCCTTCAATATCTTCCACTTTAAATTGATATATAGTTTCTTTCATTGTTTTAGTTTTTGTATTAGATTTCTTTTTGGATTGTGCTTGAGAAAAATTCATTATAAACAATGAAAACACAGAAATAATTAAAATTTTGCGCATATTCTATTTTTATTTCAAAATTACGTTATTTCATAAGCTTAATTTCTTAAACAAATCATAAATATAAATAAAATTTGTATTTTAGAAGACTAAATATTTAAAGTTATGTTTTTCTACAGAACAATGATTTCTTTTTTAGAAGATGATGAGTATAGAGATTTATTAATCACTACGATAATGATTGTATTAATAGGAACAATAACCTATCATTATTTAGAAGGTTGGAGTATAATTGACTCACTCTATTTTTCAGTGGTAACATTAACTACCATAGGTTATGGAGATTTTGCTCCAAAAACAGATGGAGGAAAATTATTCACCGTTTTATATATTATTGTAGGAATAGGAATGATTCTTAGTTTTATAAATACAATTCAACACCATTATACTCACATGAAATATAAAGAGCGTAAAGAAATACTGAAACAAAAAGCTTTGAAAAAGAAGCATCAAAAAAAGAAACAAAAGTATGAATCCATTAAATTTTATTATTAATTACTTAGTAAGTAAATCAAAAGATAATGATTTTAAAAACACAATAAAAACTGAATCACTAATGAGTGTTTCAAATAATCCTATTTTAGACTACTTATTAATTAAAAAAACGTTGAAGATAAAAACACTTCTCAAAATTCTGAAAAACCTCTTAGTCCAAATGATATAATCACTGAACTTAATAACTATATAACAATTTTAGAATTTGAAATTAAAAGACTAAAAATATAATTACAACTGAAAAAAAAGAAATAATTGATTTTTATAAAAAATTAAATAAATCGAAAGTAAAGGAAATAAACTTTCAAGCCAATAATTTTAATTTAAATTTTCAAAATATTTCAAAAAAAACACATAATACAACTGTTAGTAATGATGATGAAATTCAAAAACTAATAACCAATTTTGATAGTGATTTAAACACTTTACGACTTAAAAATGAAATTGCTTTAATGGAAAATAATAAAAATGATATTATTGAAATTCAAAACAATAAAAACATTTCAAGTCTTTCTATAAATGATCAAAATTTAATAATTGAATTAAATACTATAATTAATGTTAATAGCTCTTATGAAAAACTTTTGAATAATTTAAAAAATACAAATTCGACATCTTTAATAATTACAAATTCTTCAAATTATATTGCAACTATATTAAAAGAATTAAAAGCAAAATTGAAAATTATTGAATTATAATTTTAAAAATAAAAAAAGATTTTCATTTACTGAAAATCTTTTTTTTATTAATCATCATATCTATATTTCTTATGCTTTTTATGTTTGTGTACTTTTTTATAACCTTTACATTTATACTTCGCTTTGTGTTCGTGAAAATGAGCATAAGGTCTGTGTCCATGATAATCTAGCACTACTCTATACCCTCTATTTACATCATAATCATCACAATGTCTTGGTAAATATCTAGATCTAACCCAACCATTAGAAGCATAATAAATATAAACTGATGATTGAATATCAAAATAAGCTTCAATTTCAGGATAATAGTAATATTCAACTACTTCTTCATGATGACAATAATTTGTATGTACATGCCTTGGAGCTGGTGCTGGTTCATATACTCTAGTTGGTCCTGAATTCACATTAATATTTACTGAAATTTGTGCTTTACTTTGTAAGGCAAAAAATAATAAAAATATAAAGAAGAAAAATTTTGTCCTCTCAATAACTGATTCTCTTGGTATTGTTCTAATTATAGTTTTCATAATACATTCATTTTATTTGTTATATTTTAAAATATCCAATTACTGTGCCAAAAATAAACTTTCATTTATTTTTGAAAGTTTAAAAACTTTTACATACATTTGTACTATCAAATTAGAAATACCTAAAAATGCAATTCAAAGAAGCAAAAAATAAATTCGTTCAAACTTGGGGAGCACTTGGTTCTCAATGGGGAATTAACAAAACCATGGCTCAAATACATGCTTTGTTGATGATAAGTAACGAACCTGTTTCTATGGAAGATATTATGGAGGAATTACAAATATCAAGAGGAAATGCGAGCATGAACTTAAGAGCTTTAATGGATTGGGGAATTGCATACAAAGAATACAAAGCTGGAGAACGAAGAGAATTTTTTACTGCGGAAAAAGACTTAGACGAATTAGCCGTAAAAATAGCAAGAGAACGAAGCAAAAGAGAAATAAAACCAGCTTTAAAAGTTTTAAAAGAAGTTTCTTCTATTGAAGCAAATAAATCTGAAGCCGAAAAACATTTTGTGGAACAAACCAATAAGCTATATGATTTTGTTTTACAAGCTGATAATATGCTAGATAAAATTACAGAATACAAAGACAATTGGTTAGCAAAGCTAGTTGTAAAAATAATGAAGAAATAAAAAAAATTAATCAAAACTTTCATTTTTTTCTGAAAGTTTAAAATAAAGTATCATGGAAGTGAATTTAAAAGGAATAAAATTTATAAACATAATAGCACTACTTTTTTTGCTATTTGGAGGCTATGGTTTACCATTAACAGGTGCTTTTCAAGTATTAGCTGCAATAATTTATATAATACAATTTCCTAAAAACAAATTTATACATGTATATTTTGCATTAGTTATATTATTCTTTTGTTTTTGGAATGGAGATTTTACTTGGTTGTTTTCAATTCCTATCTTCTTAATATTTTTCTTAACTTATATTATTCACTTTCAAAATAGAAAGACTAAAAGTTTTCTAACAGCACAATGGAATGATTTAATTCTAATCAATTATGTGATTGATTCAAAAAATTAGAAAAATATGTCCCTATTGGAACTGAATTAGATTTATGGAATGGCAAATGCTACATCAGTTTAATAGGTTTTATGTTTGAGAACGTAAAAGTATTGGGAATAAAAGTTCCTTTTCATGTTAATTTTGAAGAAGTAAATCTTCGTTTTTATGTAAAGCGTTTTGAAAATGGTCAATGGAAACGTGGAGTAGTTTTTATTAAAGAAATTGTTCCTAAAAGAGCTATTTCATTTGTAGCCAATACGCTTTATAATGAACACTACGCTACTTTACCAATAAAACACTCAAGAACTGAAGATGCAAATTCGAAATTTTTCAAATATGAATGGAAAAAGGATGAAGAATGGAATTATATTTCAATGAAAACAGATAAAACCTTATTTCCAATTGCAGAAAATTCTGAAGTAGAATTTATAACAGAGCATTATTTTGGATATACCAAATACAACGAAACTAAAACCATTGAATATGAAGTAACACATCCTAGATGGAATCAGTTAGAAGTGTTAGATTATGAAATTAAGGTAGATTTTAAAAGTATTTACGGTAATGATTTCTCCTTCTTACAAGATTTAACTCCTACTTCCGCTTTTTTCGCAAAAGGTTCAGCCATAACTATTGAAGGTAAAAAATAATAAAATGAAAACACTAAATAATCACACACTGCTTTACGATGAAGTCTGTCCGATGTGCAACCTTTATACTGCTGGATTTATTAAAGTAAATATGCTAGATGAAAACGGAAGAAAACCATTCTCAACACTATCTGAAGAGGAACAAAACTATATTGATTTAGACAAAGCTAAAAACGAAATTGCATTAGTAGATTCTAAAAACAAAAAAGTACTTTATGGAATTGATAGTTTACTAAAAGTAATAGGGAATTCATTTCCTTGGATGGAAAAAGTGGGAAATCTGCAACCTGTAAATTTCTTCTTAAAAAAACTATACAAATTCATTTCTTACAATCGAAAAGTAATTGCTCCAAGTAAAGTTACAAATGAAAGTAATATACAATGTGTTCCCACTTTTAATGTAAAATATCGATTGTTATACATATTATTTGCTACTCTTTTTACGGCAGTTGTATTGTTTCAATATGCAGACTTGATTACACTTTTGCCAAATGGAAATTTTAGTAGAGAATTGCTTTTAGCTGTTGGACAAATTGGTTTCCAATATCTTTTCATTCAGAAATTAAGCAAAGAGAAGCAACTCAACTACGTTGGGAATTTGGTTACTGTTTCAGTAATGGGAAGTTTGTTTTTAGTACCTATTCTATTATCAAATCAATTTATTTCTATCAATGAATATGTCGTTTTAGGTTGGTTTGGGTTAACCGTAAACTTAATGATATTGGAACATTATAGAAGAGTAAGTCTTCTAGGATTACCAAAGTTTTTAACCTTAACATGGATTTTATATCGCATTATAATATTACTAGTTATCTTAAATTTATAACAAATGAAAAAATTAATTATAGTAGCTGGAACAGGTTTTTTGGGTCAGGTTTTGGTCAATTATTTCAAAGATGAATATGCAGAAATTGTTGTTTTAACTAGAGGAAAATCCCAAGTGAAAGACAACATCAATTATGTGAATTGGGATGCCAAAACATTGACTGGTTGGGAAAAACATTTGGAAAACGCAACAGTTTTAATCAATCTCGCAGGAAAATCGGTAGATTGTCGTTATACTACTGAAAATAAAAAAGAAATTTTAGCTTCTCGTGTCATAGTACTGCCATTCTAAATATTGCGGTTTTAAGTTGTACCAATCCACCAAAACATTGGTTAAATTCATCAACAGCTACAATATACAGCCATTCTGAAAACCAGCAAATGACTGAAGAAAATGGAGAAATAGGTGATGATTTTTCTATGAATGTGGCTAAAACTTGGGAACAAACTTTTTTTGAAGTTCCATCTAAAAATACTTTGAAAACAGCCTTACGAACTTCAATTGTTTTAGGTAAAAAAGGTGGTGCTTTTATTCCTTTAAAACGATTAGCTCAATTTGGTTTAGGTGGAAAACAAGCTAGTGGCAATCAATTTATAAGTTGGCTTCACGAACATGATTTTGCAAGAGCTATCGAATTCATCATCAACGAAAACATGACTGGAGTTGTAAATGTTGTTGCTCCAAAACCTGTTCAAAACAAAGTATTTATGAAACAATTAAGAAGGTCTTTAAAAGTGCCAATAGGTTTACCAACACCTAAATTCTTACTAGGAATAGGAGCAAAAATTATAAAAACAGAACCCGAATTGGTTTTAAAAAGCAGAAACGTTATTCCTGAACGATTGCTTCAAAAAGGTTTTCAATTTAAGTTTGAAACTTTGGAAAAAACATTTGAAAATTTAGTAAAATGACAACAATTCACCTCAGAACTGAAATTAAAGCACCTATTGAAACCGTATTCAACAATTCCAGAAACATTGATTTGCATCAACAATCGGCAAGTCAAACTCATGAAAAAGCAATTATAGGAAGAACCTCTGGATTAATTGAGAAAGGAGAAACGGTTACTTGGAAAGGCAAACATTTTGGGTTTTACCTTCAACATCAAAGTATTATCTCTGAAATGGATTTTTATACTTATTTTATAGATGAACAACTAAAAGGTCATTTTAAAAGTTTTAAACACCAACATCTATTTGAAGAAAAAAGGGTGTTACTATTATGCAAGATATTTTACAATATGAAACACCCTTCGGAATTTTTGGGAAAGTATTCGATTACTTATTACTGAAAAAACATTTGGTTCAATTTCTATTATATCGAAATCAAGTTTTGAAGATGATTTCTGAAAATGAAATAAAGTATAAAAAAACCGCAACTTAAATAAAATTGCGGTTTTATATTTTTATGTGGTTTTACTTATTCATATTCATATGTAACAGTAGTTTTGTAACCACCATTAAGTTGTGTATGTGTTTTAGGATAACCAAAGTTATTATAAGTATAAACATTCGAATACTCATTTTTAGATGGCTTAGTAGAAGTAAACTTCACAAAATTATGATCTGACATACTTTCTAAAGGAAATTCTTTTTCATGTGAAGAAATTAATGTTATGATTGTTTGATAATTTTCTCCAAAAACATTTTGTACTAATAAAAGCATTGCCGAATTTTTATCGTCATAATCATAATTATCCATTGAACGATCTCCTAGTAAACCTTTATAAGCTACTATGTCATTTTCATTATAATCGATTCTTTTATTGCTAATAATTTTTTGATTCAAATCACGTTCAGATTCACTCACAATTTTACCATCTTGCAAAGTATAATCAATCCATTGTACATATTTTTTTGGGCTATTACTCATTTTAGTAATTGCTCTTATCTTACTTCCTTCATGTTTAAATACAATAGTTTTGGCAACACTTTTATTCCCTTCATTATAAGTGTTAGTATATTTAGTTAAATTACCATTTGGTCATATTCATAATTAGCAATTTCTTTCCAACCAAAAGCTTCATTTTCTCTAACAGTCTTATCTAAAGTGCCATTATTATTATAGAAGAAGTTTTGAACAATATCAGAAGTTTTGATAGATTTTAATTTTCCATTATCAAAAGTGTAATTTTTTGTGATTTTATCACCATTACTAGTATTATGTTCAATACTTTTAATTTCTTTTAACTTGATATTTAAATCGGGATTTTGTCGTTTGCCAATAAAGATAGCGCAAACGCAATTAGGGTAAGTAATTGTGTTTTCATAGGTATATTATGTTAAATTTGGGACTGCTAAGATAGGAATTCATTTCTGATAAAAAAAACTTTATTCTATAAAATTTAATCTTTTTTAAATTTGTTAATACAATGAAAAACAAGTAAATAATAAATTTATCCCTATTTAAAAAACAAATTTAAACCTTGAAATACCTTAATTCTAATTACACTCTATGTAAATTCAACGCATTAATAATCAATAAAATATATTTTATTTTTTTTCAAAAACATTTGTTAAAACAAAAAAAATGACTAAGTTTATCTGCGCAATCGATTGCGTCTAATATTAATTTCAAACAAACAAATCAAAATGAAAAAACTAGCAAACAAATTCGGAAAAAGTAGGGCAAAGATTAGGTATTTAATTTTTGGAACATTTCTATTATTTTTATCAATGTTCATCAATTCTTGTAGTAGTGATTCAATCATAGAAGAACCAAATAGTTCAATAAATGAAGAAGATGATGCAGCTAATTTGAATTCTAGAATATCTGACTATGACTTCAATATTTTTTCCGTTATTAATAGTAATGTTGAAAGAAGAAACTTTAATACTATTAGTAGATGGTATTCTGAGGGTACAAGCACCCAAATATTCAAATTATATACAGGAGATCATTTTAATGGAGACAGAAGTGACCATGCAAGAACCGAAGCTGGTCAAGGTTTAAAATGGACAAAAACTGGAACAACTCATTCCTTTGAAGCAACTTATAACGTAACGACTGACAGTCAGGAAAAATTAACCATTGCGCAAATTTTTGCTGGCTGTTGTGGCCCTCAATTAATGATTCACATTAGAAAAGATGGGAAAATTGACTATGGTTCAAGAGGCAACGGAAGCCAAGTGATAGACAATGGAAATTGGAAAGGAAGAAATTTTAAAATCAAATTAACCATGAAGAATGATATTATGACTTTTTATTTTAATGGAGTAAAAAAGTTTGAAGGAAGAGCTGATGAAAGAAACAACAGTGCTGCACAATATCATTTTAGATGGGGAGTTTACAGCAATAATGATGTAAGAAGTGATGGAAAAATGGATAAGAATGTTCAAGTTAAAGTTACAGGACTTTCAAGAAGTTAAAAAAAATAAAAGACACTAAACTTAAACCCAAAATAAAATTTGGGTTTTTTTATTTCAGGAACTTAATACATTTAGATTTTCAAAATTTATTATTTCAACAAAAGCAGCATCAACCAAAAAACAGGAATACTCTCTACCCAAAAAGAAGTATAGTATTTATTACAATTAGCATTTGCAAAAAAAGTAAAAATCGCAATTGTAAACGCTACTAAAACGGTCATCCATATAGTTGAAATAGTTGCATTTCCATTTAAAAAATCTAGCGTAATAAAAACAACCAATAAACTATAAGCAAGCCACTTGGTTTTTTTAACTCCTATTTTTTGAGGAATAGTATGAAGTATCAAATCATCAAATTGCAAATCTATTATCTCAAAATTAAC
>JAAURU010000079.1 GCA_012032075.1 Flavobacterium sp. | reverse complement strand
TAGTATTATATACTAAAACTGGAATGGGAGATGGACAACAAGCAAATAACCCTTGGTTACAAGAATTTCCAGATCCAATAACAAGAGTATCTTGGGATAACTATCTTACTGTTTCTAAAAAAGATGCTGAATCTTTAGAATTAGAAAATTGGAACGTTGCAATGGAGGTTTAATGGTAGTTATGCAACATTGAAAGTAGGTGATTCAACTTTATCTAAAGTTCCAGTTGTAATTCAACCAGGTCAGGCTGTTGGAACAATAGGTTTAGCTTTTGGTTATGGAAAATCGGCTGGTTTAAAAGATGAAATGAAAGTTGGTGTTAATGCTTATACTTTGTATAATAACTTTAATTCTAACCAATCGGTTTCTATTACAAAAGAGGAAGGTGAACACGAATTTGCTTGTGTTCAATTACAAAAAACATTAATGGGTCGTGGTGATATCATCAAGGAAACGACTCTTGAAATATTCAATACTAAAGATGCAGAAGTTTGGAATCCAGTTCCAATGGTATCTTTGGATCATCAAGAAACTCCTGCAACTGAAGTTGATTTATGGGATTCATTCGATAGAAGTGTTGGACATCATTTTAATCTTTCAATCGATTTGAATGCTTGTACTGGATGTGGAGCTTGTGTAATTGCTTGTCATGCAGAAAATAATGTTCCTGTTGTAGGTAAATCTGAAGTAAGAAGAAGTAGAGATATGCACTGGTTGCGTATTGATAGATACTATTCTCATGAAGAGACTTTCAGTGGAGACGTTGAAATGAAAGAAGGATTAAGTGGTTTAGGCCTTGGAAATTATGTTTTTGGAGATGGAGAGGGTAATGGTTCTGTATCTGGTTTGGCTAGGTTAGAAAATCCTGCTGACAATCCGCAAGTAGCTTTCCAACCAGTAATGTGTCAACATTGTAATCATGCACCATGTGAAACAGTTTGTCCAGTTGCTGCAACATCACATAGTAAAGAAGGACAAAACCACATGGCTTATAATAGATGTGTAGGTACTCGTTATTGTGCAAATAACTGTCCATATAAAGTAAGACGTTTTAACTGGTTCTTATATAATAAAAACAGTGAGTTTGATTACCATATGAATGACGATTTAGGTCGAATGGTAATTAATCCAGATGTAAATGTACGTTCTCGTGGAGTTATGGAGAAATGTTCAATGTGTATTCAAAAAACACAAGCAACTAAACTTCAAGCAAAACGTGAAGGTAGATTAGTTAAGGATGGTGAATTCCAAACAGCTTGTTCAGCAGCTTGTTCAAGTGGAGCAATGGTTTTTGGAGATGTAAATGATAAAGAAAGTCAAGTGGCTAAATTAGCTGAAGACCAAAGAATGTATCATTTATTGGAGCACATTGGTACTAAACCAAATGTATTCTATCACGTTAAAGTTAGAAACGATAAATAAGTATTAATTTAAGAAACAATATAAAGGATTATGTCGTCTCATTACGAAGCACCCATTAGAAAACCTTTAGTAGTAGGAAATAAATCTTACCACGATGTTACTGTAGATGTGGCTAGACCTGTTGAAGGTAGAGCTAATAGGCAATGGTGGATTGTATTTTCAATTGCCTTAGCAGCTTTCCTTTACGGATTAGGTTGTATGATTTATACCATATCTACTGGTATTGGAACTTGGGGATTAAATAAAACTGTAGGTTGGGCTTGGGATATCACTAACTTTGTTTGGTGGGTAGGTATCGGTCACGCTGGAACCTTAATCTCTGCTGTATTATTATTATTCCGTCAAAAATGGAGAATGGCCATTAACCGTTCTGCAGAAGCAATGACAATTTTCTCTGTAATGCAAGCAGGTTTGTTTCCAATCATACACATGGGTCGTCCGTGGTTAGGATATTGGGTTTTACCTATACCAAATCAGTTTGGATCACTTTGGGTTAACTTTAACTCACCATTACTTTGGGATGTATTTGCAATTTCAACCTATTTATCAGTATCCCTAGTTTTCTGGTGGACTGGTTTATTACCTGATTTTGCGATGTTAAGAGATAGAGCAATAACTCCTTTTACAAAGAAAATTTATTCAATTGTGTCTTTTGGATGGAGTGGAAGAGCGAAAGATTGGCAACGTTTTGAAGAAGTATCATTGGTATTAGCTGGTTTGGCAACACCTCTTGTACTTTCGGTACACACTATTGTATCTTTTGACTTTGCTACTTCAGTAATTCCAGGTTGGCATACTACGATTCTTCCTCCATATTTCGTGGCAGGTGCGATTTTCTCAGGTTTTGCTATGGTAAATACTTTACTTATCATCATGAGAAAAGTATCTAATTTAGAAGAGTATATTACAATCCAGCATATTGAATTAATGAATATCATTATTATGATTACGGGTTCGATAGTAGGTTGTGCATACATTACAGAGTTATTTATTGCATGGTATTCTGGAGTAGAATATGAGCAATATGCTTTCTTAAATAGAGCTACAGGGCCTTATTGGTGGTCTTATTTCTTAATGATGACATGTAACGTTTTTTCACCACAATTTATGTGGTCTAAAAAATTAAGAACAAGTATTGCTTTTTCATTTATTATTTCAATAGTAGTAAATATAGGAATGTGGTTTGAGCGTTTTGTAATTATAGTAACTTCATTACATCGTGATTATTTACCGTCATCTTGGACAATGTTTCAACCAACATTTGTAGATGCGGGTATATTTATAGGTACAATTGGTTTCTTCTTTGTATTGTTTTTACTATATTCTAGAAGTTTCCCAGTAATTGCTCAAGCAGAGGTTAAGACTATTTTAAAATCTTCTGGGGATAATTATAAGAGAGAAAGAGAAGCACACGGACATAATCATTCAGACAATCATTAGTATCATGAGTAATAAAGTTATACACGCTATATATAATGATGATGATGTTTTAATGGATGCTGTTAAACAAACAAGAGCAGCACATCATCACATAGAAGAAGTTTATACTCCATTTCCTGTTCATGGATTGGATAAAGCTATGGGGTTAGCTCCTACAAGAATTGCTATTGCCTCTTTTCTTTATGGATTAGTTGGAATTTCAATTGCAACAACGATGATGAGATATATCATGATAGTAGATTGGCCACAAGATATTGGTGGAAAACCAAGTTTTAGTTATATTGAAAATATGCCAGCTTTCGTACCAATTATGTTCGAGATGACAGTTTTCTTTGCGGCTCATTTGATGGTAATCACTTTTTATATGAGAAGTAAGTTATGGCCATTCAAAAAAGCTGAAAACCCAGATGTAAGAACAACAGATGATCATTTTTAATGGAAGTTGGAGTGCATGGTAATGAAGAAGATATGATTTCTTTCTTCAAATCTACAGGAGCTGTTGAAGTTAAAGTAATTGAAAAGCATTAATACAAGATATGAAAAGCTTAAGTAAAATAGTAACAGTAATAGGTTTAACTTTCATGATAATTTCATGTCAGAATAATTCAAAACCTAACTACCAATTTTTCCCAAACATGTATGAATCTGTTGCATATGAAACATATTCAGAATCAGATGCATTTAATTCTAAAAATGGATTACAAGGGAAAGAAGGTCAGTTACCAGCTGAAGGTTCTATAAAAAGAGGATTTGTTCCTTATGAAATTCCTAATACTACAGAAGGGTATGAGTTTTCTAAAACGATTACTACTTCTCCACTAGATAGTATTTCTCTAAATCCTGAAAAAGGAAAAGAATTATTTAACATTTACTGTGCTATTTGTCATGGTGAAAAAGGAAATGGTAAAGGGAAATTAGTAGAAAGAGAAAAATTTCTAGGAGTTCCTAGCTATAAAGATAGAGAGATAACAAATGGTAGTATTTTTCACGTAGTTACTTATGGATTAAATTCTATGGGTTCTCATGCTAATCAATTGACGCAAGAAGAAAGATGGCAAGTAGCAGATTACGTTTTGAAATTGAAATCAGAATTATAATTGTAAAACACTTTTTTGAAAATTATTAATATGTATACGTTTTCAAGTAAATTAAAAAACTTTTTCTATTTTACTAATGATTCTAGGAATCTTAGGTATTGGTTATGGATTTTTGTCTATACCAAGCAAAGAAGAAGTTAAAGAAATGATAGCTCATGGTGATGGTCATCATGGTGAAACTAGTGCGCATGAATCACATGCTTCACATGATGTAGCTTCAGCACATGATACTCACAAGTCTGAGGTTAAGCATGAATCTAATAGTCATAAAGATGCCCATTTAGAGCATGTAATGCATCAGCAACATAATAAACCATGGTCTGCATTTTATGTAGCTTGTATTTTCTTCATGTTGTTATCTGTAGGTGTTTTAGCATTTTATGCTATTCAGCAAGCTGCACAAGCAGGTTGGTCTCCTATTTTATTTAGAGTTATGGAAGGTATTACAGGGTATTTATTGCCTGGTTCAATTATATTTTTTATAGTATTAGCATTATCAGGTTTCCACATGAACCATATTTTTGTATGGATGGATGAATCTGTAGTTGCTAAAGATCATTTGTTACAAGCTAAGTCTGGTTGGTTAAGTGTTGGTAGATTTTTAATCACAGCTATTATAATTCTAGGAGTATGGAATTTGTATAGATATGTATCTAGAAAAAATTCATTGGCTCAAGATGAAGCTGGAGATAATTCAAATTATAAAAAGAATTTTAAATGGGCTGCTGGTTTCTTGGTATTTTTCATAGTATCAGAATCAATTATGTCTTGGGACTGGATTATGTCTGTTGATCCACACTGGTACAGTACATTATTTGGTTGGTATGTTTTTGCAAGTTTCTTCGTAAGTGGAATTACAGCAATTGCCTTAATCACATTATATTTAAAATCACAAGGCTATTTAGAACAAGTTAATACTAGCCACATTCACGATTTAGCTAAATTTATGTTTGGTATTAGTATATTCTGGACTTATTTATGGTTTTCTCAATTCATGCTGATTTGGTACTCTAATATTCCAGAAGAAGTTACTTATTTTGTTACTAGAATTGAAAATTATAAATTACCATTTTTTGGAATGCTAGTAATGAACTTTATTTCCCATTATTAATATTAATCAATACAGATTTCAAGCGTTTGTCTTGGATAGTAGTAATGGCTGGTATTGTTATTTTATTTGGTCACTATATTGATTTCTATAACATGATTATGCCTGCAACTGTTGGAGATCAGTGGTTCATTGGTTTTGCAGAAATAGGTTCAATAGCATTTTTCTTAGGATTATTCATTTTTGTAGTATTTACAACACTTGCAAAAGCACCATTAGTTGCTAAAGGAAATCCATTGATGGAAGAAAGCAAACATTTTCATTATTAATAATATTTAAAGAAATAAACAAATGACAAGTTTATTGATATTCTTTGTTTTAGTTTTAATTGGTATTGCTATTTGGCAGTTAACTAAAATATTTGATTTAACTCAAGCAAGTGGAGCAAAAGATGCAAACTCTGAAGTTGCTAATGATAAGGACAATAGTGTTAATGGATATTTAATGTTTGCCTTTTTAGGATTCATTTATGTTTTTACTATTTATTCCTTATGGAAATGGAGTGAATTAGTACTTGGAACTCCCGCTTCTGAGCATGGACCAGATGTAGATAATCTTATGGCTATTTCAATGTACTTAATATTTTTTGTACAAACAATTACACAGTTTTTACTACACTATTTTGCTTTTAAATACAGAGGTAAAAAAGGTCAAAAGGCATTATACTATGCAGATAACAATAAGTTAGAAGCGATTTGGACTATTATACCTGTTGTTGTTTTGGCTGGTTTAATTCTTTATGGGTTATACACTTGGAATGAAATCATGTATTATGATGATGAAGAGGAAGTTATCTATGTTGAATTATATGCTAAGCAATTTGGTTGGGAAGCACGTTACTCTGGAGAAGACAATACATTAGGTAAGGCAAACGTTCGTTTTATTGAAGGTATAAATACTACAGGAGTTGATCTTTCAGATCCTGCTGCTCAAGATGATAAAGTGGTTAATGAATTACATTTGCCAAAAGGTAAGAAAATTGTTTTCAAGATGCGTTCACAAGATGTGTTACACTCAGCATACATGCCTCACTTTAGAGCGCAAATGAATTGTGTTCCTGGTATGATTACACAATTTGCATTTATACCTACAGTTACTACTGCTGAAATGAGAGAAGATGAAGCAATTGTTGCAAAAGTTCTTAAGATTAATAAAATAAGAAGTGAAAAGAGTAAAGAATTAGTAGCTAAAGGAGAAGCTGCTTTAGATCCTTACACATTTGATTATTTATTGCTTTGTAATAAAATATGTGGACAATCTCACTACAACATGCAAATGAAAATTGTAGTAGATACACCAGAAGATTTTAAAAAATGGTTAAGTGAAAAGCCAACTTTAGCTGCGCAATTGTCTGAAGCAAATGCACCAGCTCCACAAACTGTTCCAACTACATTACCAGTTGAAACTGTTTTAGATAGTACAGTTGTAGATACTACAAAAGTAGTAGCTCAAGTTATAAAATAATTTATTAAGATATATAAATAGAATAAGATTATGTCAGCACACGAACACGGTCATCATAAAGAAACATTTATTACTAAATACATTTTTAGTTTAGATCATAAGATGATTGCTAAGCAATACCTTATTACAGGTTTGATTATGGGAATTGTAGGGGTTTTATTATCTATATTTTTCCGTATGCAATTGGCTTGGCCGGAACAATCTTTTGGAATCTTTAAATTTTTCTTAGGAGAAAATTTTGCACCAGGTGGTGTAATGCGAAATGATATTTACCTAGCTTTAGTTACAATACATGGTACGATAATGGTATTCTTTGTATTAACGGCTGGTTTGAGTGGAACTTTTAGTAATTTATTAATTCCATTACAAATTGGAGCAAGAGATATGGCTTCTGGATTTATGAATATGTTGTCATATTGGATGTTTTTCATATCTTCAGTTATTATGTTAGGGTCACTTTTTGTACAATCAGGACCAGCATCTGCAGGTTGGACAATCTATCCTCCTTTAAGTGCCTTACCTCAAGCTATTCCAGGTTCTGGATTAGGAATGACACTTTGGTTAGTATCTATGGCAATATTCATCGCCTCTTCATTAATGGGTTCTTTGAATTATGTAGTAACTGTAATTAACCTTAGAACAAAAGGGATGACAATGACAAGATTACCTTTAACAGTTTGGGCATTTTTTGTTACAGCTATTATTGGTATAGTATCTTTCCCAGTATTATTTTCTGCTGCATTATTATTAATTTTCGATAGAAGTTTTGGAACATCATTCTTCTTGTCTGATATATTTATTCAAGGTGATGTGTTACATTACCAAGGAGGTTCACCTGTATTATTTGAACACTTATTTTGGTTTTTAGGTCACCCTGAGGTTTATATTGTATTATTACCAGCATTAGGTATTACTTCTGAAATTATTGCTACTAACTCTAGAAAACCAATCTTTGGTTATAGAGCGATGATTGCATCAATTTTGGCAATTGCCTTTTATCAACAATTGTTTGGGGTCACCACATGTTTATTTCAGGTATGAATCCTTTCTTAGGTTCTGTATTTACATTCACGACTTTATTGATTGCTATTCCTTCTGCTGTAAAAGCATTTAATTATATTACTACGCTTTGGAAAGGGAACTTACAACTTAACCCTGCGATGTTGTTCTCTATTGGTTTAGTTTCTACTTTCATTACAGGAGGTTTAACAGGAATTATTTTAGGAGATTCAACATTAGATATTAACGTACATGATACTTATTTGTGGTGGCTCACTTCCACTTGGTAATGGGTATTTCTGCTTTGTATGGTTTCTTTGCTGGAGTTTATCATTGGTTCCCTAAAATGTTTGGAAGAATGATGAATAAAAATTTAGGATATGTACACTTTTGGGTAACTGCTGTTTGTGCTTATGGAGTTTTCTTTCCAATGCACTTTATTGGAATGGCTGGTTTACCAAGACGATATTATACTAATTCAGCTTTTCCTTTATTTGATGAATTAGCGGATGTAAACGTTTTAATCACCATATTTGCAATTGTAGGAGCTGCTTTCCAAATTGTTTTCTTCTGGAACTTCTTTTACAGTATGTTCTACGGTAAAAAAGCAACACAAAATCCATGGAGATCTAATACATTAGAATGGACTACACCAGTAGAACATATTCATGGTAACTGGCCTGGAGAAATCCCTGAAGTACACCGTTGGCCTTATGATTACAGTAAGCCAGGTCACGATGAAGACTTTGTTTCTCAAATAACTCCTATGAAAGAAGGAGAAGAGCAATTACATCACTAATTCCTTCGAAAGAAGGAATCTCAAAATCGAGTATATTTGTTTAAAATATTTAAGAGCCTTTCAAATTTTTAGAAAGGCTTTTTTGTTTATATTTGTTTTACACAATCATTTTTTACATTAAAAGATTTCCACTTTCGTGGAAAAAAAGCATGAACGAGAATCTAGACCCTAATAAAGAACGTTTCACTTCTCAAGAAGTTGACATAGAAAAAGCTTTAAGACCTTTATCTTTTGATGATTTTGCTGGTCAAGATGCAATTTTAGAAAATCTTAAAGTTTTTGTACAAGCTGCAAATCAACGTAACGACGCTTTAGATCATGCTTTATTTCATGGACCACCTGGATTGGGTAAAACTACTTTGGCTAATATTTTAGCTAACGAATTAGGTGTTGGCATAAAAATAACTTCTGGTCCTGTTTTAGACAAGCCTGGTGATTTAGCTGGATTGCTAACAAATTTAGAAGAACGAGACGTTTTGTTTATAGATGAAATTCATCGATTAAGTCCTATTGTTGAAGAGTATTTGTATTCGGCAATGGAAGATTACAAGATTGACATTATGATTGAAAGTGGGCCAAATGCAAGAACGGTTCAAATCAATTTGAATCCTTTTACTTTAGTTGGTGCTACAACACGTTCAGGATTGTTAACGGCTCCTATGCGTGCTCGTTTTGGGATACAAAGCAGGTTACAATATTACAATAAAGAATTATTAGCCACTATTATTGAAAGAAGTGCTTCAATTTTAAGAGTTGAAATAGATATTGAAGCTGCTATTGAAATTGCTGGTAGAAGTAGAGGAACTCCTCGTATCGCAAATGCATTATTAAGACGTGTTCGCGATTTTGCACAAATAAAAGGAAACGGAAGAATTGATGTTGAAATTACTAAGTATGCATTGAAAGCATTGAATGTAGATGCTTATGGTTTAGATGAAATGGACAATAAAATTTTAACTACTATAATTGATAAATTCAAAGGAGGTCCAGTTGGATTAACCACATTAGCAACTGCTGTTTCAGAAAATGGGGAAACTATTGAAGAAGTATATGAACCTTTTTTAATTCAAGAAGGATTTATTATGCGAACGCCTAGAGGTAGAGAAGTTACTGAAAAAGCGTATAAACATCTAGGTAAAATTAAAACCAATATTCAAGGAGGGCTTTTTTAATACAAATATTATACTATGAGTACTACAAAAAAGATTCCAGAAGTTTCCTTTCCAAAATTTTTAAAACATTCTTTAGAAATTTTAAGAAATCCGCTTCCATTTCATCGTGCAAATTTTAATCGTTACGGAAATTTATTTAGGCTTAATGTAGGTATAGGCAATTCGGTTATATTTACTCGAGATGCCGAATTTCTTAGCTATGTATTGCAGAAAAATCAAAAGAATTATACAAAATCAGCGATTCAAACTCAAGATTTAGCAAAATATATTGGTAAAGGATTATTGACTTCCGAAGGTGAAAAATGGCAAAAGCAAAGAAAATTAATTCAACCAGCTTTTCATAAAAGTCAATTGACACTTTTATTAGATACAATTTATAACATTATTCAAAAGGAATTAGATAACATTGTTTTGGATAAACCCAAAGATATTTTTCCAGTATTCAATGATTTAGCTTTTCAAACGGTTGTGAAATCTTTATTCAGTTCAGAAATTGAAGAAGAAGACATAAAAAAATTGCAATATGCAACTGAGGTTACTCAGCAAATGCTTGTGAAAGAATTGCGTCAGCCTTATTTAGGGTGGTGGTTTAAACTATCTGGAAAAATACAATTTCACATCGATTTAATTGATGAGTCTCGTGCTATTTTGCGACGATTGGTTAATCAAAGAAAGCAAAGCGGTGTAAAGCATAATGATTTACTCGACATGTTGCTTGATGCTCGGTATGAAGATGGGGAACCAATGGAAGAAGCACAATTACTTGATGAAATTCTAATTCTATTTGCTGCTGGACATGAAACCACTTCAAATGCTTTGACTTTTACTTGTGAATTATTAGCTAGACATACAGAAGCACAAGTCAAAATCTTAGAAGAAGTAAAAAGCATAAAAAACGAATCTTCTGATATTATGAATTGGTTAAAAAACGCTACTTATACAAAGTTAGTTATTGAAGAATCCATGCGATTATATCCACCAGCTTATTTTATTGATAGAATTAATAAAGAAGCCGATGCATTTAATGGGTATGATTTACCAAAAGGCTCTAATCTATTATTTTCCGTTTACGAAATTCACCGTCATCCTGATTTTTGGGAAAACCCAGAAGCTTTTATTCCAGAACGTTTTTTAGATAAGAATACTAAGTTTTCCAAAAATTATTACCCATTTGGAGCAGGACAAAGAATGTGTATTGGTAACAATTTTGCCATGTATGAAATGATTTATGCTATTATGACCGTTGTCGAAAGATTTGAAATTCTAGAAAGAAATCTCCTATTCAAATAAACCATTGATTACTTTGAAGCCTT
>JAAURU010000078.1 GCA_012032075.1 Flavobacterium sp. | reverse complement strand
TTGATTTTTATTCGGTAACAACCCTCCGGAATATTATATTTAATGACACGTCCAATGAAAAATATTATAATTTTCCTCTGCCTGTTGCTGCCGGTTCTAAAAACTGACGCCCAAACCACTCAGGATTTAAAACTCCTGAGTGATGTGTTCTCGCCGGTAAAAAAAGAGGAGAAATATTTCGACGAACGGTGCCAGTAATAAGAGATCCCGTTCCCCAAGTTTCTCCATAGTTTTCTTAAAGATAAGTATTTGCAGCAGCATACGCAGCATCAAAATGCCAATTACGACGTAAGGCTGAAAATTCAGGACGAGTGCCGCGATAAAGCTGCCGAAAAAAGCCACTGACTCAATACATAATTGATGAGCAGAAACTTGTGTCCGAATTTGTAACGTTTACCGGTACTCAGGTGACGGCGTTTTTGCCTCCACCAGGCTTTAAAAGTATGCTCAGGAACCGAATGCGTGAAGCTTTCAGGGTTGAGTTCAACTCTTGTATTGGTGCGGGTTGCAGCTTCATTCACAAACAAATCATCATCGCCGGAACGGATATGGTAATGTGAGGCAAAACCTTTGTGCCGGTAAAACAATTCTTTTTTATAAGTTTAATTACTTTTGCTTATGTTGGTTATAAATATAAGTACGTTACTCCTCACGAAGTCGGATTATATATTTTAGCTAGTTTTATTTGTGTTGGGTTTTTAAAATTCTCTGTTTTTTTCTATTAAAAAAATACAGGTTGTTTTATGGTGGGAATATTAGAAATGTAATAATTTTAGGAAACGGAAAAAATGTTAATGAATTAGAATCTTTTTTTATTGATAATCCAGACTACGGATATAATTTAGCTAGAAAATTTGATTTAAAAAGTAATAAAAAAGAAGAACTGAAAGAATCTTATAAGTATGTGATTGAAAATAAAATTGATGAAATTTATGGATCTTTAAACACTTTGAATAATTCAGATATTGAAGATTTAATCAATTTCGCTGATAATAATCTTAAAACGATAAAATTATTACCAGACACAAAAAATACCTTATTAAGAAATTTAGCAGTAGAATATTATGGATATATACCAATAATAACTCTTAGAGAGATACCTTTAGACAAAGAAATAAATAAAAGAGTTAAGAGGTTTTTTGATATTATTTTTTCACTAATTATAATTATTCTTTTATTATCTTGGCTAACTCCTATAATTGCCATATTAATAAAATTAGAATCAAAAGGGCCTATATTTTTTAAACAAAAAAGAAATGGTTTAAATTATGAAGAGTTTTATTGCTATAAATTCAGATCAATGCGATTGAATGCAATAGCAGATATTGAACAAGTACAAAAAAACGACCCTAGAATAACGAATATAGGAAAATTTATAAGAAAGACTAGTATAGATGAATTACCTCAATTTTTTAATGTTCTTCTTGGTGATATGTCGGTTGTTGGACCTAGACCCCACATGGTCAGCCATACCGAAATGTATGCTAAAAGTGTTGATAAGTTTATGGTTAGACATTTTATAAAACCTGGAATTACAGGATTGGCTCAAACTAATGGTTTTAGAGGAGAAGTTGAATCTGATAGAGATATAATTAATAGAGTAAAATACGACATTTTTTATCTAGAAAATTGGTCTATTTTACTTGATATTAAAATTGTTTTTGTAACAATTATTAATGCATTAAAGGGAGAAGAGAAAGCTTACTAATGAATGCTTTAGTATCCATAATTACTCCATCCTATAATTCAGCAAATTTTATTGTAGAAACTATCCAATCAGTACAAAAACAATCCTATGAAAACTGGGAAATGATTATTGTTGATGATGGTTCAACGGATAATATTGAAGAAATTATTCAATCACTAATTCAAAAAGACGATAGAATTCAATTTTATAAATTAGCTCAAAATTCTGGACCAGCAGTTGCTAGAAATGCAGGAATTGAAAAAGCAAAAGGTAAATATTTAACATTTATAGATGCAGATGATATTTGGTTTCCAAATTTTATTGAAAAAAGTATTAAAACAATAGAAGAAACAAAAATTCCATTCGTTTTTTCTTCTTATAAAAGAACAAATGAAAACCTCGAATTTGTTTATTCTGATTTTATTGTTCCCAAAAAAGTTACTTATTTTGACACTTTAAAATCGAATTCCATAAGTTGCTTAACTGCTTTTATTGACATGGAAGTTTTAGGAAAAAAATTCATGCCGTTAATAAGAAAAAGACAAGATATGGGACTTTGGCTACAATATTTAAAATCAATTCCATTTGCCTGTGGTATTCAAGAAACTCAAGCAATTTATCGTATTAGAGAAAATTCCCTTTCAAGAAATAAATCAGATTTAATTAAATACCAATGGCAGTTTTATAGAGAAGTGGAAAAATTAACTGTTTTCCAATCTTTTTATTATTTATTACACTGGATGTATCGCGGTTTTATGAAATATCGAAATTAAAGTAAAGATTCAAACTGTTTTAACTTTCCGCTTTTAGTTCGTTTTAAATACTCTTTTCGATGATAGGAGAATTTCAAATTAGGTTCTAGATATTTTGTAATAGCTTTTTCTATTTCTAGAATTTGTTCCAACCTTAATTCTATTTGGCTTACATAATCAATTTCAAATGTATCAATTTTCGTTTGGCGAATTATAAATTCTTTCACATTTCCATCGTCTTCAATAATACTTTTTGTCACATAATAAAATGTCAATCCAGGTGATTTTTTACCACTAGGCAAAATCGCAATATCATTGGTTCTACCAATTAGTTTTTTTAAAATTGGATTTTTCCAAGTACTTTTTTCATTTAAAATACCAATGTCTCCAATTTCATAACGAATAAATGGATGTGCTTTATTAAATAAAGAAGTAATGACTATTTTACCTTCTTGACCATTTGGAACAACTTCGTTATTTTCATCTAAAATCTCAACAAACAATGTTTCCGAATTTACTTGCCATTCATCTTCTAAATTTTGAAAAGCAATTAAATCTAATTCGGAAGCACCATATTCATTCACAATTGGAATGCTAAACTGTCTTTCCAACAGCATTTTGTCTTCTTCAAATAACATTTCAGAAGTAACCATACACACTTTTAATGTTGGGCAAACCTCTTTTAAAATAATATTTTTTTCTTGTAAAAATTTGGCAAACAAAACAATCGAACTGGTATAACCATTTATATAATTAAACTTAGTTCTTTGAAATTTGTTTAAAATAGTTTCTAAAATGCTTTGAGATAAATCAAATATTGGAAAACGATATCTTCTGCCTAAAAAATCTTTTATTCGTTCTTTTTGGTAGCCCAAATAATCTAATGGAATACCATAGAATCGCGCTTGATAAGAAGTGTTAAAATCAATCTTATACCAACTAAATCGATAAATTATAGACGCCCAAGTAATAGCATGTGCTTCCTTATCTTTTGCAAATACAAATGGAACTCCACTTGATCCTGATGTTTTATTTACAAAAACATTTTTTTTAGAAAATCCTTTGGATAATCTATCTACTAATGGTTTTTGAAGATCTTTTTTAGTTAAAACAGGTAAATCATTCCAATTTTCATAGGACATAGAACCTATCAAATCTTGATAAAAAGGGTTGTTTTGTAAGTGATATCGAACAATTTCCTCTCTTTTATTGATTATAAAATTTTGATAATCTTTATCAGGAATAGCTAAAATTTTGTCAAGTTCAACCTGAGCTTTTTGTAGTGGAAAGCCATTTAATTTTAAAGTAAGATTGAACAAGTTGAACATTTTATAAATTTAAAATCAAAAATATAAAAAACAGATGCGATAAACTATTGCATTAAACTTTTTTTTCTATTCAAAACAAAGTATTTTTGCATCACTAACAACACAACACAATGAAAATATTACTTTTAGGTTCTGGAGGAAGAGAACATGCTTTAGCTTGGAAAATGATACAAAATTCAAAATGTTCTTCTTTATTTGTAGCTCCAGGAAATGCAGGAACAGCTTCAATCGCTCAAAATATCGATTTAAATCCTAACGATTTTCCTACAATTAGAGATTTTGTCATAAATGAAGCAATAGATATGATTGTAGTTGGTCCAGAAGACCCATTAGTAAATGGCATTTATGATTTTTTTAAAAATGATATTGAATTAAATAATCTTCCAGTAATTGGCCCATCAAAATTAGGTGCAAAATTAGAAGGTAGTAAAGAGTTTGCCAAAGAGTTTTTAGTAAAACATAATATCCCAACAGCAAAATATGAAAGTTTTACAGCAGAAACAGTCGAAAAAGGTTGTAAATTTTTAGAGACTCTTGACGCTCCTTATGTTTTAAAAGCAGATGGATTAGCTGCTGGAAAAGGGGTTTTAATATTACACGATTTAGCGGAAGCCAAAAAAGAACTAAGAAATATGTTAGTCGATGCTAAATTTGGTCAAGCTTCTTCAAAAGTAGTTATTGAAGAGTTTTTAGATGGTATCGAATTAAGTTGTTTCGTTTTAACTGATGGTAAATCTTATAAAATTCTACCAACAGCAAAAGATTACAAAAGAATAGGTGAAGGAGATACAGGTTTAAATACAGGTGGAATGGGTGCCGTTTCTCCAGTTCCATTTGCAGATAAATTGTTACTTGATAAAATAGAAAATAGAATTGTAAAACCAACCATTGAAGGTTTTCAAAAAGATAAAATTGAGTATAAAGGTTTTGTGTTTATAGGTCTTATTAATGTAAAAGGAGAACCAATTGTTATTGAATACAATGTGAGAATGGGTGATCCCGAAACAGAAGTAGTAATGCCAAGGTTAAAAAGTGATTTAGTTGAAATTTTTGAGGCGATAGGTAAACAAGAGTTAGATACAGTTACTTTAGATATTGACGAAAGAGCAGCAACTACTATTATGGTAGTATCTGGAGGTTATCCTGAAGATTATGAAAAAGGAAAAGAAATTTCAGGAATAGATACTATTACCAATTCTATAGTTTTTCACGCTGGAACAAAACTTCAAGAAGGTAAAGTTGTCACTAATGGAGGTAGAGTTTTAGCCATAACATCATATGGGAATTCGTTTGAAGAAGCCATAAAAAAATCTTATCAAAGTATAGCTAAGCTACAATTTGATAAGATGTATTTCCGAAAAGACATCGGATTTGATTTATAAAGAATTCCTGTAAAAGGATTTTATTTTAAAAATGAATGTGCCGTTGTATCTTGAACGTCCTCATTATTTGCTTTGTGAGCATTTAATTGTTTTACCCAATATACAAACGCAGCAGTACAAATAATGATAAAAATCCAATTTATTGTGTTAGCAGCCCACCAATTTGTCAATTCCATTTCTCTTAATGCATGAAAAGGTAAAAACAAAAAATCTGTGAAAAGAGAACCAATTCCTTCAAAAAATGATTTCATTTTAATAATGTATTATATTTACAGTACAAAAGTATAAAATATCCTGATGATAGCAAGCATTTTTAATAAAACAAGACCATTTAATTATGTAATAGTAGGTTTGTTACTATTATTAACATTTGTACCTTACTTTTTTGTTCACACTGTTTATGAAGGATGGCAAGTTGTTTTTAAAGGTATATTTTGTTTTTTTATAATAGCTGCTTCTTGTTTATTAGTTAATTTTATTTCGCTTAAAAATACGTTGACAAAAAACAACAATTATGCTATTTTGTTGTTTTTTACATTTTTACTTTTCTTTCCTTCAATTTTTAAGAACACAAACATTTTAATTTCCAATTTTTTACTATTATTATCGTTACGAAGATTACTTTCATTAAAATCGATGACACAAACTAAAGAAAAAATTTTTGACGCTTCATTTTGGATTTTTCTTTCAGCCTTGTTTCATTTTTGGAGTATTTTATATATTGGATTAGTTTTTATTTCGATAGCACTTCACGTTTCAAGAGATTATAAAAATTGGATTATTCCTATAATTGCTTTAATAAGTGTGACAATCTTGTTTTTTGTTTTCAACTCGATGAATAATAATGAACCTTTAGAAATACTCTTAAATAAAACATATATTAGTTTTGACTTTACATATTTTGAAAATATTTATCAAAATATTGCTTTGGCAGTATTTTCTTCAATTGCAGTATTGTTTTTTGTAAATATGATTACAACATTAAATACAAAGTTGTTAAGTATGAATATTTCATTTAAAAAAGTAATATTCTCATTTATATTAGGGATTGGAATTTATATTCTCTCTGCAAACAAAAATAATAGTTGTTTGATTTTTTCATTGGCACCATTATCAATCATGGGAGCAAACTTTATAGAAGGTCTTGATAATAATTTAATAAAGGAAATAACAGTTTATGTAATTTGCTTATTAGGTTTATTTTTCTTCATTACTCAAATGCTATAATTTAATTCCATAAGCCAAATCTCCAGCATCGCCTAAGCCAGGAAGGATGTAATTTTTCTCATTTAGTTTTTCATCTAAAGCTGCAATCCATAAATGCACATTTTCAGGCACATTTTCTTGTAGGTATTGAACTCCTTCGGGAGCAGCAATAGCAACAGCAATATGAATTTCTTTTGGTTTTTGTTCCAAATGTAATTTGTGCAAAACGGCTACTATCGATTGACCAGTAGCAAGCATTGGATCAATTAGAATAAGTGTTTTGTTTTCTAAATTAGGAGCCGCTTGATATTCCACTCTGATTTCAAAGGCATCATCATTATTAGGATGATAGCGATAGGCAGAAACAAAACCGTTATCAGCAGCATCAAAAATGTTCATAAAACCGGTATGAAGCGCTAAACCTGCTCTTAAAATAGAACATAGTACAATTTTATCTGAAATTTGAGTGGTTTCTTTTGTACCTAATGGCGTTTGAACTTGAATTGGATTATAGTCTAAAGTTTTGCTTAGTTCATAAGCCATTATTTCTCCTATACGCTCTACATTTTTACGAAAACGCATACTGTCTTTTTGAACAGTAACATCTCTAATTTGAGCTAAAAAATGATTTAAAATACTATTTTCTTCAGAAATATAATGAACATGCATAGGATTAGTTTTTAATTTTCAGGATAAAAGTACAAAAAAACCTTATTTTTGTAGAAATTTAAAAAATATAATCATGTTTGCAGCATTTGCATTTCCCATATTTGAACGTGCAATAAAAGACTATCACGTTATTGATGATGTATATCAACCAACGCAAAATCCTTATGAAAAAGGAACAATTGAGCATTTATTATACGCTAAAAACTGGGTGGATACCGTGCAATGGCATTATGAAGACATCATCCGTGACCCTCAAATTGATCCAGTAGCAGCATTAGATTTAAAACGTAAAATTGATGCTTCTAATCAAGTTCGTACCGATATGGTGGAATATATTGATAGCTATTTTCTTAAAAAATATGCAGCTGTTCAGGTAAAACCTACTGCAAAAATAAATACGGAAAGTCCAGCTTGGGCTATTGATCGATTGTCAATTTTAGCCTTGAAAATTTACCACATGAATGAAGAAGCAACTCGTGCAGAGGCTTCTCCAGAACACAGAGCAAAATGTCAAGTAAAATTGGATGTTTTATTAGACCAAAAAAACGATATGTTTGCTTCTATCAGTCAGTTAATTGAAGATATTGAAAGTGGTGATAAATACATGAAAGTGTACAAACAAATGAAAATGTATAACGACGAGGAGCTAAATCCAGTGTTGTATCAAAATAAAAAGTAGTCATCAATACGATGTCTAATCCGAAACACATATTAGTATTAAGGCTCTCAGCTATGGGTGATGTTGCCATGACAGTTCCTGTGTTGAGAGCTTTTTCTATACAATATCCTGAAAGTAAAATCACTGTAGTTTCAAGACCTTTTTTTAAACCTTTTTTTAATGATATTCCTAATGTGAATTTCTTTGCAATTGATTTAAATAAAAGGCACAAAGGGTTTTTAGGCTTATTAAACCTATTTTCAGATCTAAAAAAACTGAAAATCGATTATGTAGCCGATTTACATAATGTTTTGCGTTCCAAAATTATCCGAACCTTGTTCTTCCTTTTTGGAAAAAAAGTAGCAGCAACTGACAAAGGCAGAAAAGCAAAAAAAGAACTTACAAGACTTGAAAACAAGATTTTTCAACCTGTAAAATCCATGTTTGAAAATCATGTTGAAACATTTTCAAAATTAGGTTTTCCAATAAACTTAAGTAATCCAAAATTTACTGAAAAAGCAGTTTTATCAGCTGAAATTTTGAAAGAGATTCCCTTTTTCAAGGGAATGAAAAAAATAGGAATAGCTCCTTTTGCACAATATGAAAGCAAAGTCTATCCTTTAGATTTAATGCAACAAGTTATTGATGATTTGGCTACTAATTCAAATGATATAATTTTATCTCTTTGGAGGTGGAAAAAAGAAATTGATTTATTAAACCAATTGCAAAATAACCATAAAAATGTTATTGTATTAGCAGGGAAATACACCTTAAAACAAGAATTAGCTATTATCTCTAATCTAGATGTAATGCTCTCAATGGATTCTGCAAATGCTCATATTGCAGCCATGTTAGGTATAAAAGTAATCACACTTTGGGGTGCAACACATCCTTTCGCTGGTTTTAAACCCTTTAATCAACCTGATGAATATTGTATAACTTCTGATAGAATAAAATTCCCATTATTACCCACATCAGTTTATGGAAATAAAAAAGTTATAGGCTACGAAAACGCAATGCGAACTATTTTTCCAGAAACAGTTGTTGAAAAAACTATAAGTGTATTATAATTTTGTCACACTGAGCTTGTCGAAGTGTTTTCTTTCTTAGCATAATTCTCCAATTCCCTCAAAATAATCGCTCTTGTTTTTTGTTTAACGTCTTGACGGTTTTCAAGTGTTAGTCCTTTGGTTTCAATAAAAGAATGCACTTTCACTCTCATTCGACCTGTTGTTCCACTAAAAAAGCGGAAAGGAAAACGTTTTTTATTGTCAATAAAAGTCATAGGAACAATAGGAATTTGGTGTTCAATTGCTAAACGAAAAGCCCCATCTTTAAATTCGTCTAAAATAATCGTTTCATCGTCTGGCACACCTCCTTCTGGGAAAATACAAATACTTAAGCCTTGGTGTAAACGTTTTTGTGCTAATTCAAAGACTTTAAAACGACTCTTACTACTACTTCTGTCAACCATAATACAAACGCGTTTGAAAAAGAACCCAAAAACAGGAATTTTAGCCAATTCTTTTTTGCCTACAAATACAAACGGATTTTTTTTTACTACAAGTAGCATGAGCATAATGTCGGTCATTGAAGTATGATTGGCTACTAGCATATAACTTTTTCCTTTTTCCAATTTTTGTTCAAAATCCACTTTATAATAAAATCCCATTCCATATAAAATAATTTTTGCCCAAAAACGAGCCAAGAAAAAAGAATTGCGGATACGTTTTTTCGCTAAGAATCGTTAGAATAAGAATAGGAAACAAAACGATAATAGGAATAATAACCAAGAGGTAAAACCAAATTCTCCAAACAATCCAAAAAGCATATTTTAGTATTTTCATAATTTAGAACCAATCGTTAGCGCTTTTTTTTTAAGTCATTTTCCTGCTATTCGTTCTATCTTTTAAACTAAGTTTAAAAGGATGCCACTACTATCAGGGTTATTTTCAAACTATAGGCATTTTAAAAAATCTCATTCAAAAATAACAATATTATTCAACCTTTTAAGAATTACCTTTTACAATTTCTGCAAAAGTGCTATTTTTGCGGCAAACAACAAGAAAATGTCAAAAATTTTAACTGGAATTCAAAGTACAGGAACTCCACATTTAGGTAATTTATTAGGTGCGATTTTGCCAGCGATTGAAATGGCAAATAACCCTACTAATGAATCTTTTCTTTTCATTGCCGATTTACATTCGATCACGCAAATAAAAGACGGAAAAACTTTAAGAGCAAATACATATAGTGTGGCTGCAACTTGGCTTGCTTGTGGTTTAGATGTTGATAGAGTTATTTTTTATCGTCAGTCAGATGTTCCTCAAACAACAGAATTAGCTTGGTACTTGAGTTGTTTTTTTCAATATAAAAGATTAAAACTAGCTCATTCTTTTAAAGATAAAAAGGAAACACTTGAAGATATTAATGCTGGTTTGTTTACCTATCCTATGTTAATGGCTGCTGATATTTTATTATATGATGCAGAAATTGTTCCTGTTGGTAAAGATCAAAAACAACATTTAGAAATAACTAGAGTTGTAGCTGAAAAATTTAACAATCAAATGGGAGAAACTTTTGTTCTACCAGAAGCAAAAATTGATGAGAACATCATGTTAATTCCTGGAACAGATGGAAATAAAATGAGTAAGTCAAGAAACAATACCATTAATATATTTTTGGATGATAAAGCTTTATTAAAGCAAATTAAAAGTATCCAAACCGATAGCACTCCATTAGAAGAACCTAAAAACCCAGATACGTGTAATTGTTTTGCTTTATACAAATTATTAGCAACTCCAGCACAAACTGAAGTAATGCGTGCTAATTATTTAGGAGGAAATTACGGTTACGGTCATGCCAAACAAGCCTTGTTTGAATTGATTGTAGAAAAATTTGCAACGGCAAGAGAGAAATACAATTATTACATCAATAACTTAAAAGAAGTAGATGGGTTACTAAAAGAAGGAGCAGCAAAAGCGAGTGTTGTGGCTAATGGTGTTTTAGGAAGAGTAAGAGAGAAATTAGGATACTAAGAAAACTAGAAGTTAGAAACTAGAAATAGGAAAAGCAGTTTCGTTTGAGCTGCTTTTTTTGCTAACTATAGTATGTAGTGAGATTCAAATAACAAGTTTAAATTGTGCTAACTAT
>JAAURU010000077.1 GCA_012032075.1 Flavobacterium sp. | reverse complement strand
AAACGATAAATAAAAAGCCTAACATAAAAAACATTTGTTAGGCTTCTTTTTTACTTCTTTTTTACATTCCAGTTCTAATCGCTTCAACAGGATCAAGTTTAGAAGCTGTAATTGCAGGAATAATTCCTGATAATAAACCAATAAAAGCTGCTAATCCAGTTCCTAGTAACATATTTTTTGCACTTAATATAAATTCAAAATCTAAAGCGGCACTCAAACCTAATGTACAGAGCCATACTAATAACATTCCAACTAATCCTCCAATTACTGAAAGTATTACTGCTTCAAATAAAAATTGAAATAATATAAATTTATTTTTAGCTCCTAAAGCTTTTTGAATTCCAATAAGATTGGTTCTTTCCTTTACAGATACAAACATAATATTAGCGATACCAAAACCTCCAACTAACAATGAAAAACCACTTATAATCCA
The DNA here is from genome assembly GCA_012032075.1 of Flavobacterium sp. Taxonomy (GTDB): domain Bacteria; phylum Bacteroidota; class Bacteroidia; order Flavobacteriales; family Flavobacteriaceae; genus Flavobacterium. The sequence continues at coordinate 10,405 of JAAURU010000077.1, read as the reverse complement.
TCCAATAAGATTCATTTGACCAATAATGTTATCAATAAAATCCGTAAATCCCGATAGAATATTTATGAAAAAATTGTTTATGTCTCCTGGTTTCACACTTCTAAAACTCCGTAATTTTTGAGTCAATTCAGCTTTAAACTCTTCAATATCTATACCCTTTTTAGGTTTAATTAAAATAGCAGGAGTTAAAGATTTGTTATTATCACCATACATTTTTCTCAAAAAATTAACTGGAAAATAAACAGAAATATCACTACTTTGACCAAAAGTTGTTTCCCCTTGTTTTTCAGGACACCTATAACTGTTAATTTTTGACCATATAATCTAATTTTTTTACCCATAGGATCTACATCTCCAAATAATCCAGTAGCAACTTCACTACCTATAATAATAACAGAAGAACCTGAATTAGATTCTGATTCATTAAAAAATCTTCCAGAAGCTATTTTTATGGGCTCAATATCAATCAATTCATTTGTTGAAGGAGTCACACTAATAGAATTAACGGTCTTATCTTCATACTTTATGTTTTCGTTTCTAGTAAAAACATTAAAAGACATTTTATCAATATTATTAACAGAACGTCTTATGTATTCATATTCTTCATAAGTAACATCAGGAAATTGTTCTCTCTTCCATCTTGGCACATCAGAAGGTCCAAACGAAAATCGAATTAAATATATCGTATTCAAATCCATATCGCTTAAATCTTCTTTTATTTTTTTATCCATAGAATCAACTGCAGCTAAAACTGCTATAATAGAAAAAATTCCAATCGTCACTCCAAGAAGCGACAATAAGGTTCGCAGTTTGTTATTTCGCAATGCATTGAGCGCAAAACTTAAACTTTCTTTAAGTAATCGAAGATATAATAACATAATACAGGTTTATTACATTATTAGTAGACTGAATGATAAAAATGTTACAAAAAAAGAGATTTTTAATTAAAAGTAAAAAGAGATTGACAAATTTACCAATCTCTTTTCAAACGTAATGATAACTTTCTACTAGTTAACACCATCAAGAGCTAAATGATTAGCTAAAGTTGTTCCTGAACAAGTATATTCAGCAGTTAAACTAGAAGAAGAATCATAAATAAAAGCCTGTGAAGCCTGATTATCATTTCCAGCCATTACCCAAATCTTCATCCAAACGGTTGAACCATCTGGAACACCTAAACTTCCCGGACTTGTTGTGTAACTTTGACCTAATAATTCATTGTCTGTTTGTTTTGAATGAGCAGTTTGCCCGTTTTCATCCATATAAACAAATTCTGTTCTACAAACATAACCACCTTGTTGGTTAAGTTTAAATTTACTAACTTTTTGAAGTGCCATCTTATTTTGTTTTATTTATTTGTACTTACTCTTATTTGGATTTTCAGTTTCCTCCATTAAATTCATTCAAAAAACACATTTTACTTAATTAGTAAAATAGTAATGTTGCAACAGTTATTTTGAACAATACAATATTACATCCATCTGAATAAATGTGTAAGCGTATTAAAACCTGAATTTTAAATTAGTATTTCAACTAATCGATCAGGTATATTTACTATAAAATCTATCAAGTACTTTTATTTCAATTAATAATACAAATAGGTTTTTACTTATTAAACTATTATTTGGAAGTAAGGATAAAATGTTAGTCTAACCTTCTAGAAACTATTTTTGAAAAATGTAATAAGAGAATTTATATAAATAACATATATAGAATAGCTATACCTATTGATGAAATAACAAATGTGGGAAAGATTCTTAAAAAAACTTTTTTTCTTAACTAAATTATCTTTGAAAGTTTTGATAACTATAACTACTTTTGCAAAACGAAAGACTATATCAAAATAAATTCGAATAAAAATCAATTTATTTACAAACAACAACACAACACACAATGAGTACAACAAAAAAAATCACTTCTGCATTAATCTCGGTATTTGACAAAACAGGATTAGAACCAATTGTAAAAGCACTTCACCAAAACCAAGTTATAATTTATTCAACTGGTGGAACCGAAGCTTTTATTAAAGACTTAGGAATTCCAGTAGTTCCAGTTGAAGAAGTAACAGATTATCCTTCCATTTTAGGAGGAAGAGTAAAAACATTACATCCTAAAGTCTTTGGTGGCATTCTAAATCGTCAAGACAATACAACAGATGTTGCTCAAATGGAAGAATTCAATATTCCACAAATTGACTTAGTGATAGTTGACTTATATCCTTTTGAAAAAACTGTTGCTTCTGGAGCAATTGAAGCAGATATTATAGAGAAAATAGACATTGGTGGAATTTCTTTAATTAGAGCAGCTGCAAAAAACTTCAAAGACACAGTTATTGTGCCTTCAGTTGAAGAATATGCTTCATTTCTAGATTTCTACACCCAAGAGAAAGGTGCCACAACATTAGAACAAAGAAGAATACTTGCAACAAAAGCATTTCATGTATCTTCACATTATGACACCGCAATTTTTAATTATTTCAATACTGATGAAACCTACTTAAAAACTAGTGTTTCAAACGGTCAAATCCTTCGTTATGGTGAAAATCCACATCAAAAAGGGTTTTTCTTTGGAGATTTTGATAGCATGTTTACAAAATTACATGGTAAAGAATTGTCCTATAATAATTTATTAGATGTTGATGCTGCCGTTAATTTAATAAACGAATTTAAAGATGACGAACCCACCTTTGCTATCTTAAAACACAATAATGCATGTGGTATTGCTACTCGAAAAACAATGAAAGAAGCTTATATTGATGCTTTAGCTGGTGATCCAACATCTGCTTTTGGAGGAGTTTTAATTGCAAATGGCAATATTGACTTAGCTACAGCTGAAGAAATTCACTCCCTCTTTTGCGAAGTAGTTATAGCACCCTCTTTTGATAAAAACGCGATTGACCTATTAGAAGAAAAGAAAAATAGAATTTTATTAGTTATAAAAGATTTTGCTTTACCAACAAAACAAATAAGAACATGCTTAAACGGAATTTTAGTGCAAGATAAAGACAACATTACAGATACTAAACAGATGTTAAAAAACGTTACAATAACTAAACCATCAAATGAAGAGCTAGAAGATTTAATTTTTGCTTCAAAAATTTGTAAACAAACAAAATCAAATACTATTGTTTTAGTAAAAAACAAACAATTATGCGCTTCTGGAACAGGTCAAACTTCAAGAGTAGATGCTTTAAAACAAGCAATTGAAAAAGCAACTTCATTTGAATTTGATTTATTAGGTGCCGTTATGGCTAGTGATGCTTTTTTCCCTTTCCCAGATTGTGTGGAAATTGCTAACAAAGCTGGCATCATTTCTGTAATACAACCTGGTGGTTCAATTAAGGACGAATTGAGTATAAAATACTGTAATGAAAACAACGTATCAATGGTATTTACTGGAACACGTCATTTTAAACATTAATTTTATTACATTTGTAATAAACAAACCTTTTATTAATATAAAACCCTAAAAAAGCATATGGGATTTTTTGATTTCATGACCGAGGACATTGCCATTGACCTTGGAACAGCAAATACCTTAATCATACACAACGACAAAGTTGTTATCGATAGTCCATCTATCGTAGCTCGAGACCGAGTAACTGGAAAAATTATAGCAGTTGGTAAAGAAGCCAATATGATGCAAGGTAAAACCCATGAAAACATCAAAACCATACGTCCTTTAAAGGATGGTGTAATTGCTGATTTCGATGCCTCGGAAAGATGATAAGCATGCTTATTAAAAGCATTCCTGCACTGAAAAAAAGGCTTTTTACACCTGCTTTACGAATGGTAATTTGTATTCCATCTGGAATTACAGAAGTTGAAATGCGAGCTGTAAAAGAATCCGCTGAGCGTGTCAATGGAAAAGAAGTCTATTTAATTCATGAACCTATGGCTGCTGCAATTGGTATTGGTATCGACATCATGCAACCAAAAGGAAATATGATAGTAGATATAGGTGGTGGAACAACCGAAATTGCAGTAATTGCATTAGGTGGAATTGTATGCGACAAATCAGTTAAGATTGCTGGTGATGTATTTACCAATGATATTATTTATTACATGAGAACCCAACATAATTTATTTGTGGGTGAAACTACAGCTGAAAAAATAAAAATTCAAATAGGTGCTGCTACTGAAGACTTAGATAGCCCACCAGAAGATATGTCAGTTCAAGGTCGTGACTTACTAACTGGTAAACCAAAGCAAGTTGATGTTACACATAGAGAAATTGCAAAAGCACTTGATAAATCTATTCAACGTATTGAAGATGCCGTAATGGAAACTTTATCACAAACTCCTCCAGAATTAGCAGCTGATATTTACAATACTGGTATTTATCTTGCAGGTGGTGGTTCAATGTTAAGGGGTTTAGATAAAAGAATATCAATCAAGACCGATTTACCTGTTTACATTGCCGAAGATCCTTTAAGAGCCGTTGTTAGAGGAACAGGAATAGCTTTAAAAAACTTAAACAAATACAAGAGCATTCTTATAAAATAAGATAACCCATGCAGCAAATACTTAATTTCTTTATAAAAAACAGCTATAAATTGCTGTTTTTGCTGCTTATAGGTATTTCATTTATACTCATTGTAAAATCGCATTCTTACCATCGAAGTAACTATATTAATAGTGCTAATGCTTTTACAGGTGGGGTATATGAAAAATAAATGAAGGAAAAGAATATTTAAGTTTAAAAGAAAAAAATGCTATGTTAGCTGAGGAAAATGCTAGACTAAAAGAAATTCTCTTCAATAAAAAAGACACCATATTAGACATTAAACGAATTACATTTAAAGACGTTCCTTTTTATACAGTAACAAAAGCAAAAGTGATTAAAAACTCCTATAACGTAAGAGAAAACTATTTAACTATCAATGCAGGAGAAAAGTCGAATATAAAAACAAATATGGGTGTTGTTAATGAAAGAGGAATTGTAGGAATTATAGAAAAAACTTCACCAAATTATGCCACTTTAATAAGTATATTAAATATTCGATTAAGGATTAATGCCAAAATAAAAAATTCAGACCATTTTGGATCATTAACGTGGGATGGTAAAAATGTGGGTTATGCACAATTAATTGATGTTCCTAGATTAGCTTCAATAAAAAAAGGAGACTCCATTGTGACAGGTGCTGAATCTGATATTTTTCCTGAGAATATTCCTATTGGTAAAATAGACAAAGTTTTTATCGATAAAAAACAAATTATTACACAATTAATGTAAGGCTTTTTAATGATATGACAGCTTTAGGCTATATATATGTTATTGAAAACAAAAGTAAAGAGGAAAAACAAAAATTAGAGAAACTAACAACAGCTAAGTAAATTGAATACGACTCTTTCAAATAGTATACGTTTTGTAGTTTTCATATTTTTACAAGTTATTATTTTTAATAATATTAATTTGTTTGGATATGTAAACCCTTATCCTTATCTTTTGTTTATATTATTATTTCCAGTTAACGGAAATAAATATGCATTATTAATTAGTAGTTTTTTTCTTGGTCTAATTATTGATATGTTTAGTAATTCTGGTGGGATTCATGCTATGGCTTCAATTATTTTAGCTTTTGTAAGACCTAACTTATTCCGTTTTGCATTTGGAATTAGTTATCAATATCAAACTGTAAGAATTGCTGATAAAATTTCTTCTGAAAGAATTTCATTTGTACTTTTATCAGTATTTATTCACCATTTTGTGTTGTTTGCCTTTGAATATTTCAGACTTAGTTTGTTTTTTACAATTGTAACTAGAACATTGAGTTCTACTTTATTATCTTTTATATTTTGTTTACTTATTATATACTTTATTAAACCTAGTAAACGATGAGAAAATTTGTTTTACCTTCTATCATTATAATTGCTGCAATTATATTAATTGCACGTATTTTTTATTTACAAGTTATAAATGATACGTTAAAACTTCAGTCTGAAAATAATGCCATAAAAAAAGTTTTTGATTTCCCAGAAAGAGGTTATATCTATGACAGAAATGGAAAACTTTTGGTTGCTAACCAACCTTCTTATGATATTATGGTTATCCCAAGGGAAATGAAAAATATTGACACCTTAGATTTTTGTCAGCTTTTAGATATAACCAAAGAAGATTTTATTAAAAAAATCAAAAAAGCAATTGTTTATAGTCCGAGATTACCTTCCGTTTTTTTATCACAATTAAACAAAAAAGAATATGCAGCTTTTCAAGAAAAGGAACGAAAATTTGAAGGTTTTTATACCCAAAAAAGAGCTTTAAGAGATTATCAAGTAAAAGAAGGTGCTAATATATTTGGGTTTATTACACAAGTAAATGAAGCAATCATAGAAAAAAACCCATACTATAACAGTGGTGATTTAATTGGCAAACAAGGTGTTGAACAAGAATATGAAGATATTTTAAGAGGTATAAAAGGAGTTAAATATTTACTTAGAGACAAATACAATAAAGTTATAGGTCCTTATAAAGAAGGTATTTATGATACTTTATCGCAACAAGGAAAAGATTTAACACTTACCATTGACTATGAATTACAAAAATATGGCACCGATTTAATGATAAATAAAAGAGGTGGAATTGTAGCTATTGAACCTAAAACAGGAGAAATTTTAGCCTTAGTTTCTGCTCCAACATATGATCCTGGATTATTAGTAGGAAGACAACGATCAAAAAACTATACAGCTTTGTATTTGGATTCAATTGCAAATCCATTATTTGATAGAGGATTATTAGCGCAATATCCACCTGGTTCACCTTTTAAAATTTTAACTGGTTTAATTGGTTTACAAGAAGAAGTAATTACTACAGAAACTGGTTTTGTTTGTCATCACGGATTTTCTTATGGTGCTGGACGTTTTATGAAATGCCACGATTCTGGGCTTTCAAAATTTAACAATGGAATTTACCAATCTTGCAACACTTATTTTTGTAGTGTTTATAGAAATACTATTGATAAATTTGGCAACTCATCAAAAGGTGTAGATGTTTGGTCAAATCACGTGAAAAGTTTTGGTTTAGGACAATTTATGGGAACCGATTTACCAACAGGTAAGAAAGGAAATATCCCAACATCAAAAACCTATGAAAGACTATACCCAAACGGTGGATGGAGAGGCTCTACAATAATTTCAAATGGAATTGGTCAAGGCGAAGTTTTAACCACTCCTCTACAATTAGCTAATATGATGGCAGTTGTGGCTAATAAAGGCTACTATTTCACACCTCACATTGTTAAAAAAATTAAAGATAAAAAATTAGATAAAAAGTTTACAACAAAACATGTAAGCACCATTAATAAAGAACATTTTGAACCTATGATTCAAGGTTTAGCAGATGTTTACAACAAAGGAACGGCTGCTACTTTAAAAGTAAAAGACATGGAAATTTGTGGTAAAACTGGAACTGCCGAAAATAAAATAAGAGTCGCTGGAAAAACCTACCAGTTAAAAGACCATTCTATTTTTGTTGCTTTTGCTCCAAAAGAAAACCCTACCATTGCAATTGCCGTTTTTGTGGAAAATGGATACTGGGGAAATAGATGGGCAGGCCCTATTGCTACATTGATGATTGAAAAATATGTAAATGGTAAAATAACTAGAGAAGATCTAGAAAAAAGAATGCTGACTGGCTCATTAGTAGATGAATATAAAAAAATTGAAATATTATTTATCAACGTTTTGCAGAACCAACACCTATAGACAATACCAAAATAAATGTAACTTTTAAAAAGGAAGACGAAGTAAATTAAATGAGAAATCAAAGCATAGGAAATAGTATCGATTGGCTAACATTATTATTGTATTTCATTCTAGTTATTATGGGCTGGATGACTATCTACTCTGCTTCACTTCCGCTAGAAAAAAGTTCCCTTTTTGATTTATCTCAAATATATGGAAGACAAATGCTCTTCATTGGTTTTAGTATTCCTTTAATTTTTGTGTTATTGTTCATTGATGCTAAAATTTTTGAAAAACTTTCTTTTGTATTTTATGGTTTAGGCATTATACTCTTATTAGGGGTTATTTGCCTTTGGATCAACCGTAAAAGGTCAAACCAATTGGTATAAATTTGGTGGTTTTGGTTTTCAACCTTCAGAATTTGTTAAAACCGCAACTGCTTTATTATTAGCAAAATACCTGAGCTTTTCGCAAATTAATTTAAAAAACACAAAACACCAGTTAATTGCATTTGCTATTATCCTTTTACCGGTTGCTTTAATTATGCTTCAACCCGATGCTGGAAGTGCAATGATATTCCTTTCTTTAATATTTGTACTAAATAGAGAAGGTTTACCTAGCTGGTATTTAATTTCGGGGTTTAGTGCTATAATTTTATTTTTTTTAGCCTTGGTAATTAATCCATTGTATATAATTGGTTGTATTTTATTACTAACACTAATTCATTATTTTAGAAACAAAAGAATAAGTCGGAATCCTATTTTATATGCTTTTATTTTCCTTATAATTTCAGGTTTTGTATATTCTGTAAATTATGTTTATTTGAATGTTCTTGAACCGCATCAAAAAGATAGAATAGATGTATTATTAGGAGACAATGTAAATATTAAAAAAAGAAGGCTATAACTTAAATCAGTCTATGATTGCTATAGGTTCTGGTGGATTAACAGGAAAAGGATATCTTGAAGGTACTCAAACTAAAGGAGGATTCGTTCCAGAACAAAATACCGATTACATTTTTACAACTGTTGGAGAAGAATGGGGCTTTTTAGGATGTACACTCGTAATAATCCTGTTTGTAATTCTCTTTCTTCGCATTATAAGCTTGGCAGAACGACAAAAAACAAAATTTAGCAGAGTTTATGGTTACTGTGTAGCTAGTTACTTATTCATCCATTTCTTTGTAAATATTGCCATGTTAATTAAACTTTTCCTACAATAGGTGTACCACTACCCTTTTTTTCTTATGGTGGTTCTAGTTTATGGGCTTTTACAATTATGTTATTTATTTTTATTAAGCTCGATGCTAATAAAGTGAATGAGTGGTAAATATAGATTTATTAGGATTTTAAGATTATAAAAAACTGATTTATAATATCAATAAAAAAAATTATTTACACTTCTTTTATACAACTAAATATCAACAACTTAATGTTCTAGTTTATTTATCATATATTAATTTAGAGGTCAATATTTAACTGCATATAATTTGTTTATTTTAACCTATAAAATCCCTTTTCGGCGGTGGCATGAAAAGGTATTTTTTTTGCTCACAAGTTTTTCCCCATTCTTTAATTTTATAAAAAGGGTTACTATTGTCAGCAATAATAAGTTTTGGCTTACTTTCTTTAATAAGTCTGTCTAAATTTATTCTTGGGCTTTGAGATAATACAATTATTTCTACTTTTAAACTCGTTTGATAAATAGAAAAACTATCAACTATAAGTATTCTTTTATTTTGAAAAGAAATACAATTTGGAATTGTTTCCACACTATTTTTAGCATTAAAAATCCCTCTTGTATAGTCTTTTATAAATCTAGCATTCGCAGTACTATCGTTAGTAAAAAGAGTAAGTTTATCATTGTTCTTAATTGAAACCAATGTACTTTTCGAATTAAAAACCACTAGTTCCGTTTCATTATTTTCATACCATAAAGTAATTAAATAAGCTAATTGGAATAACATCATCATTACTACTGTATTCTTAAAAGAACTCCATTTTAAATTATATAACCAATAAATAAATGAAAGTATTACTAGATAAAGAATTAAAGTTAACACTATTGTAAAAGAAATATTTTCAATTATACCGTTTTCAACTTTTGCAATCAGGGCAATGTATTGATTCATTACATTAATTGCATAACGAATCATTTTACCAATTAACTGAGCTAATGGTTCATAAATAAAGTTCAAAGCTAAACTAATCATTCCTGCAATTAGTATGAAACTAGCTAAAGGAATCACAACAATATTTGCAATTAAAAACAACAAAGGAAGCTGATTAAAATAATACAAGCTTAAAGGTAAAACACCTATTTGCGCAGCCAAAGAAACCAAAACGATATCTATAAAATAGATTCCAACTTTATGTTTAGTAAAATAAAATTTCTTGTAAAATGGTTGGAAAACTAATATTGAAATTACTGCTGTATAACTAAGTTGGAAACCAACATCAAAAATAAAATTTGGATTAAAAATTAATAGTAATAATGCTGAAACTGCAACAGCATTAAAAATATTATTTTGTTGTTTAAAACTTGCACCTATACTTATAAATGTAAATAAAGTAACTGCTCTTGTTACTGAAGCTGGCAAACCTGTTATAAATGCAAAAACCCACAATATACTTATTATTAGAACTAACTTTATATATTTCCCACTTTTAAAACTATTAAGTGGTTTTAATAAAAAAGCTAAAAAGAAATATAAAATACCTATA
>JAAURU010000076.1 GCA_012032075.1 Flavobacterium sp. | reverse complement strand
TTATGTACTACACCTCTTGCATATCTTTTTGCCTGTTCTAATACATTCTGGGCGCCAATACCGTATTTCTTGGCTTCAACAATGCCTAACAACTTTCCATTTACAAATAATGCATAATCAGCGGGACCATGCTCCGTAGGATATTCCTCAACAGCATGGTTGGCGAGTGCAGATGTATTTAATCCCATCTCATAGGGAATAATTCCCCAGCCAATGCTTTTTCAACTTGGGTAATCGAATTCTTTTTTTTCGTTGTTATTTTTTTTCTGATTTTAACAAATTAAATTTGATAAAACCATGACAATCAAAAAGCATAAGGTATAATTAAACCACTCGAATCACATAATAATTCTTCTTCCCTTTTTGTAATAACAAAAATTGATTGTTTATTAAATCTTCTGCTGTAATTACTTTTTCTTCTGTTACTTTTACTTTATTCAAAGAAACTGCATTTTGCTTTAACTCTCTTCTAGCTTCTCCGTTTGAAGCTAAGAAATTGGTTTTGGTTGCCAAAGCCGACACCATATCTAGACCTTCATTAAAAACGGCTCTTGAAATTTCTACCATTGGAATACCATCAAAAACTTCTAATAAAGCTTTTTCAGATAGTGTTTTTAAATCTTCCATATCTTTACTAAAAAAGCTCCTGAAGCAAAAATAGCGCTATCCAAATCTTCTTTAGAATGTACTAAAAGCATTAATTCTTCTGCTAAACGCTTTTGCAATATCCTTAAATGAGGTGCTTCATTGTGTTCAGCAATTAATTTCTCAACGGTATCTTTATCTAAAAAGGTAAAAATCTTAATGTATTTTTCAGCATCAACATCGGTTGTATTTAACCAAAATTGGTAAAACTTATAAGGAGACGTTTTATCAGCATCTAACCATACATTTCCACCTTCTGATTTCCCAAATTTTGAACCATCTGCTTTTGTAATTAACGGACAAGTCATGGCATACGCTTTGGAACGTTCTTCGTTATCTACATTCATTCTGCGCACTAATTCTGTCCCTGTAGTGATATTTCCCCATTGGTCACTTCCTCCCATTTGCAACAAACAATTGTATTCTTTATTCAAATGGTAAAAATCGTAACCTTGAATCAATTGGTAAGTAAACTCTGTAAAACTCATTCCTTCTCCACCCTCATCACCACTTAAACGTTTCTTTACCGAATCTTTTGCCATCATATAATTAACCGTAATACGTTTTCCTACATCACGTGCAAAATTGATAAATGAAAAATCTTTCATCCAATCATAGTTGTTTACCAAAATAGGAGCTGTTGCATCTTTAGCATTGAAATCTAAAAAACGAGATAAAACGGCTTTAATTCCATTTACATTGTGATTTAATGTGGCTTCGTCTAACAAATTTCTTTCATTAGATTTCCCTGATGGATCACCAATCATTCCTGTTGCACCACCAACTAATGCTATAGGTCTATGCCCAAATTTTCGTAAATGCATCAATAAAATAATAGGCACTAAACTTCCTATATGTAAAGAATCTGATGTAGGATCAAAACCAATATAAACTGTTGTTGGTTCTTTTAATAATTGCTCTTCTGTTCCTGGCATCATATCGTGGATAAGTCCTCTCCAACGTAATTCTTCTACTAAATTTTTCATTTTTTGTGTAAATTTAGGCAAATATATCAATTTTAAAATCCAATCTTCAAATTCCAAATTCCAAATCTCATCAAAAGCTAAAAATTTTTTGATAATGATTAATCCAAAAATAAAACTATGTAGTTATCTTTACCATATGATATTAGTTACTGGTGCAACAGGTTTAGTGGGTTCACATTTACTTATAAAACTTCTCGAGGAAAATGAAGTAGTAAAAGCTTTGTATCGTAATAAAGAAAAGATTGCAGCCGTTAAAAATGTTTTCCAATATAAAAACAAAATTGATCTATTTGATAAAATTAATTGGACTGAAGGAGATATTAATGACATTCCTTCTTTAAATCTTGCTTTTGAAAATGTTACCAAAGTTTATGATTGTGCTGCATTAATTTCGTTTGACCCAAAGGATGAAGACCACCTTCGAAAAATTAATATTGAAGGCACGGCAAATGTTGTTAATTGTTGTATTGATTTTAAAGTTACCAAATTATGTCATGTAAGTTCCATAGCTGCTTTAGGTGACCCAAAAATCAACGAACCACTTATTACCGAAACAACCGAATGGAATCCAGAAGAATTTCATAGTGATTATGCTATTTCAAAATATGGTGCTGAAATGGAAGTATGGAGAGGATTTCAAGAAGGTTTAAATGTAGTAATTGTAAATCCAGGAGTAATTTTTGGTTATGGTTTCCCTAATCAAGGAAGTAGTGTTATTTTTAATGCATTAAAAAAAGGAATGCCATTCTTTACAAAAGGAATAACAGGAATTGTGGCTGTTGAAGATGTGGTAAACTGTATGTATTTATTAATGCATGGAAATTATACTGGTGAACGTTATACGCTTATCGCAGAAAACAAATCATTAGACCAAATAGTATTTACAATTGCTGATGCGATGAAAGTTAAAAGACCTACTATTTATGCTAATAAAGCAATAACCAGTATAAGTTGGAAATTGGATTGGTTTATTGCAAAAATCACTGGAAGAAAAAGAAAATTTACCAAAGCGAATACAATCTCAGCTCATTCCACAACTGAATATTCTAATGTTAAAATTAAAGAGACTTTAAAGTATGAATTTAAAGACATGAAAGAATATCTTACTCAGTTGTCTCAGGAGTTTTCATAAACTTTCTGTTTTTTATGACTTTTTTTACAGTATCAATTTTAGTTTCTTTGACTAGTAAAGTATCAACTAATTCTTTATTAGTATCGATACGTTCAATTACTTTCTGAAAGATTCTTTTATATTTTTTTGCATCACCAGCATAATAACGTTGATTTTGATAATAAGTGGTACTATCAATTTCGTATTTCAAATAGATGTAATTTTTTATTTTTACTCCTTTATCTGTTAATTTATCAGGCATATAAGCTTCGGCCGCTTGTAATAAAGCTGTATCATATAAAATATCTACCATAATCTCTTCCTCTAAAAGAGTATCTGGTTTTGGAATAGGATTATCAGAACAAGAAATTATTAATAGTAATCCAAATAATAAAGTCAATTTCTTCATATTTATTCTCTTTCAAATAATAAACGTTTTCCTGCTTTAATCTCTTTCACTTTTCCATTAGCAAAAACTAATTTACCATTTACAAAAGTATGCGTTACCTTAGATTTAAAATTAGTCCCTTCAAATGGAGACCAACCACAATGGTATAAAATATTTTCTTTTTTAACAGTCCATGGTAAATGCGGATTCACAATTACTAAATCGGCATAAAAACTCTCTTTAATAAAACCTCTTTTTTCAATTTTGAAAATCTTAGCAGGATTATGACACATTTTCTCAACCACTTTCTCTACTGAAATTTTTTCTCTATAAACCGCTTCAAACATTGCCACCACAGCATGCTGTACTAATGGTCCACCAGAAGGAGCGCTTGTATATGGATTCTTTTTTTCTTCTAAAGTATGTGGAGCATGATCTGTTGCAATAACATCGATTCTATCATCTAATAAAGCTTGCCACAAAAGCGTCTCTGTCTTTTTTCTGTTTTTACTGCTGGATTCCATTTTATTAATGAGCCTTTTGTTTCGTAGTCGTCATTGGTAAACCAAAGATGATGTATACAAACTTCTGCTGTAATTTGTTTTTGTTCCAACGGAATTTTATTGGTAAACAACTCCATTTCTTTAGCTGTTGACAAATGGAAAACATGCAATCTTGCTCCTGTTTTTTTAGCCAATGCAATTGCTTTTGAAGAGGACAAATAACAAGCTTCTTCACTTCTTATCAAATGATGAAATTTCATTGGGATATTGTCACCATATTCTTCTTTATACTTTTCTAGATTTGTCTTTATAGTTATTTCATCTTCACAATGCACTGCAATAAGCATTTTTGTAGAGGAAAATATCTTTTCTAAAACTTCTTCATTATCGACTAACATATTTCCAGTAGAAGAGCCTAAAAAAAGTTTAATTCCAGCAACATTTCGTGGATTCGTTTTTAAAACTTCCTCTAAATTATCATTTGTTCCACCCATCATAAAAGAATAGTTGGCATAAGAAGTCTCAGCAGCAATTTTGTATTTATCTTCTAATAATTCTTGCGTAACTGCATTTGGAACCGTATTAGGTTGTTCAATAAATGAAGTAATTCCACCAGCAATTGCAGCTCTACTTTCTGAAGCGATATTTCCTTTGTGTGTTAAGCCTGGTTCTCTAAAATGCACTTGGTCGTCAATAGCTCCAGGGATTAAATAACTTCCTTCTGCATCTATAATAATACATTCTGAAGATTTCGGACTTATTCTTTCGGCAATTTCTTTAATGAACTCGTCTTCAATTAAAACATCTCCTTCAAAAATAACTCCTTCATTAACAATTTTTGCGTTTCTAATTAAAAAGGTACTCATTATAATGTATTAAATAATTTTCTTATTCGTAATAGGATTACACCAAAAACAGCTTCTCTAATTATAGAACCACTCATTTTTGATTGTCCTTTTGTTCTATCTGTAAAAATAATTGGAACTTCTACAATTTTTAGTTTTTGTGCATAAGCTCTGTACTTCATTTCTATTTGAAACGCATAACCTATGAACTTTATTCTATCTAACTTGATATTTTCTAAAACTTTTCTTCTATAACAAATAAAACCTGCTGTGGCATCATGAATTTTCATTCCAGTTATTATCTTTACATAAACAGATGCAAAGTAAGACATTAATACTCTATTCAATGGCCAATTCACCACATTTACTCCTGTGGAATAACGCGAACCAATTGCAACATCAGCATTTTCAACTTCACAAGCGTACAAAAGTTCTTCCAAATCTTTAGGATTATGAGAAAAATCGGCATCCATTTCAAAAATATAATCATATTCTTTAGCTAAGGCCCATTTAAATCCATGAACATAAGCAGTTCCTAAACCTGATTTTTTAGTTCTCACTTCTAAAAATAATTTTTCAACAAACTCTTTTTGAAGTTCTGCTACTTTTTTTGAAGTTCCATCTGGAGAATTATCATCAACTATTAAAATATGAAAAGACGTAGGCAACGAAAACACTGCATTTATGATACTTTCTATATTTTCTATTTCGTTATATGTAGGTATTACTACAATTGCCTTTGCCATTTCTTAACTAATTTTCGATTACAAAAATAAACTTTTTATCAAGTTTATCTCTTAATAAATTTATAATAATTTATGAACTAAATTTTTGTAATTTTGCGTAAATGTTAGCAATACAATTTAACGAAAGAGTAATAGACTATAAAGACTGGGCAACAATATTATTTGTCCTTAGTTTCGTTATTGTAGCTATAAACAAAAATGTTTTTCAAGTTCGTTTTAATGAATTTATTCGACTTGCTATATCAGACAAGTACACTAAAATTTATAAAGACAGCAGCAATATGACAAGCGGTTTTACAATTTCAATGCTTTTTGTACAATTATTTTCATTTGCTTTTTTTATTGTTTTATTTTTAAAACAGTTTGAAATCTCTAAAACTACTAATGGAATTCTTTTTTTACAAGTATTTACTTTTATAAGCGTTTTTGTGCTTTCTAAGTATTTATTTGAAAAAATCATTGCTACAACTTTTAAAATTGAAGAGTTTAACGAGCAGTTTAATCTCTTAAAAGTAAGCTATAGAACCTATTTTGGATTATTACTTTTACCTATTAATTTTATTTTATTCTATAATCCATCTTTAGGCAGTAACTGGTTTTATATTGTTATAATAAATATTATCGTTATATCAAATTTAGTTACCTATTTTGTTGCTTTGAAAATGTATCAAAATGTATTAATTCGTAAAATATTTTATTTTATTTTTATATCTTTGCACCCTTGAAATAGCACCCTACTATTTTATGTATTATTTTATTACAAAAAACTAGAAGAAACGTATGTCAAATTTAAAAGTGAAAACAATTTTGGTTTCACAACCAGAACCTAAAGTAGAGAACTCTCCCTATTTTGAGTTACAAAACAAACTTAAAGTTAAAGTTGACTTCAGACCTTTTATACATGTAGAAGGTGTTCCTGCGAAAGAAGTAAGAGCGCAAAAAATTGATTTAAAAAATTTTACTGCCATTATTTTAACCAGCAGAAATTCTGTTGATCACTTTTTTAGAGTGGCCGAAGAGATGCGTTTTAAAGTTCCTGAAGACATGCGTTATTTTTGTCAGTCGGAAGCTGTTGCATTTTACTTACAACGTTATGTTGTGTACAGAAAGCGTAAAATATATGTGGGTCAGAAAGATTTTGTTGATTTAGCTCCTTTAATCAAAAAGTATAAAGACGAAAAGTTTTTATTACCAGCATCTGATCAATTAAACTATGATATTACACAAACATTAGACAGTTTAAAAATAGATTGGTCTCCTGCTATTTTTTACAGAACAGTAATGAGTGATTTATCAGATTTAAAAGATGTTTATTATGATGTTTTAGCATTTTTCAGTCCTACAGGAATTAAATCATTATTTAAAAACTTTCCCGATTTTAAACAAAATAATACCAGAATAGCTGTTTTTGGAACTACTACTCAAAAAGAAGCAATAGATAGTGGATTGCGAGTAGATATTATGGCTCCAAGTCCAGGTACACCATCTATGACAGGTGCGTTAGAAAAATATGTTATTGAAGCAAACAAAGGAAAATAAATAATTTCTATTAAAATATAAAAAGCGTTCAATTTTAAGAACGCTTTTTAAGTTTAATATAACGCATGTAGCAGTAATTATTTTATTTGAGGACCTGCTTTTACAAGCTTTTTCCCTTCCTCATTATCAGTATATTGTTCGAAGTTCTTAATGAATTTAGCCGCTAAATCCAAGGCTTTATTCTCCCAAATTGAAGCATCAGAATAGGTGTTTCTAGGATCTAGAATAGTGTCATTAACATCATGAAGTGTTAAAGGTACTTCAAAATTAAATATAGGGATTATTTTAGTTTCTACCTTTTCGATAGAACCATCTAGTATTGCATCAATAATAGCACGCGTGTCCTTAATTGAAATACGTTTACCCGTTCCATTCCAACCAGTATTTACCATATAAGCTGTAGCACTATGCTTTTCTATTTTTTTCACTAACTCTTCACCATATTTTGTAGGATGAAGCGATAAAAAAGCTTTACCAAAACAGGCTGAAAAAGTAGGTTGTGGCTCTGTAACACCTCTTTCTGTTCCTGCTAATTTAGCCGTAAACCCTGATAAGAAGTAATATTTAGTTTGTTCAGGAGTTAATTTTGAAACAGGAGGCATAATTCCAAAAGCATCTGCTGTTAAGAAAATTACTTTTGTAGCGTGTCCAGCTCTTGATATTGGCTTAACTATATTTTCAATATGATTAATTGGATATGAAACTCTTGTATTTTGGGTAACCGAATTATCTTTAAAATCTATAATACCCTCTTTTGACAGTGTAACATTTTCTAAAAGTGCATCTTTACGAATTGCATTATAAATATCTGGTTCGTTTTCTGCACTTAAATCTATTGTTTTTGCATAACAACCTCCTTCAAAATTAAAGACTCCTTCATTATCCCAACCATGTTCATCGTCACCTATTAATTCTCTCTTTGGATCAGTTGACAAAGTTGTTTTTCCCGTTCCAGACAAACCAAAAAACACAGCTACATCACCATTTTGGCCTTTATTTGCTGAACAATGCATTGAAGCTATTCCTTGTAATGGCAGATAATAATTCATGATAGAAAACATTCCTTTTTTCATTTCACCACCATACCAAGTTCCTCCAATTAACTGAATTTTTTCAGTTAAATTAAAAGCTACATAAACTTCCGAATTTAAATTATACTTTTCATATTCTTTAAATAAAGCTTTTGATGCATTCATTACAACAAAATCGGGTTCACCAAAATTTTCTAATTCTTCTTCTGTAGGACGAATAAACATGTTTTTTACAAAATGAGCTTGCCAAGCAACTTCCATAATAAAACGAACTTTCAAACGTGTATTCTCATTAGCACCACAAAATGCATCAATTACATATAACTTTTTACCTGATAATTGATTTATTGTAGTCTCTTTTAAAGCGTTCCAAGTAGTTTGATCAATAGGCTTGTTATCATTTACTGCTTTGTCTGATGTCCACCAAATGGTATCTTTAGTTACATCATCCTTAACAATATATTTATCTTTAGGAGATCGACCAGTAAATTCACCAGTCATTACATTTACAGCTCCTAATTGAGACAATTGTCCTCTTTCAAATCCTTTTAAATCTTCACTTAGTTCTTCGTTGTACAAGAAATCATAAGAAGGATTGTAGATGATTTTTGAAGCATTTCTAATTCCATATTTTTCTAACGCAATCGTTTTCGTAATTTGGGCGTAGCTATCCATAAAAAAAAGTTATGTTGTGTGTTTTAAAATGCAAAATTATAAAATTAAATTTTCACAAAAGACATGTTAAAATTGTGTTTTTTTAGTAAAAATTTAAAATAAAAACGCATATCCCCAAGAAGCAATTAAAACAAACCACCTACTGGTGTTAAAGGGCCAATAAATTTAGTTTTAATACCTGTAATACCAGTAGTAGATAATAAATATATTGAACCAGAAAAAAGCACTATTCCAAGTAAAGTTAAACTACATATTATCATTTTTTCTCTTGAATTTAAAAAATGTGAACTGCTTATAAATAATAAAAATATAGCATGATATATTTGGTAACGAACACCAACTTCAAATGTCGATAATTGTTCAGTAGTTAGTACTTTTTTTAATGCATGTGCTCCAAAAGCACCTAAAACTATAGAAACAAGACCTAAAATTAAAGCGATAAGAAGAATTTTCTTTTCCATTATAATTTTTATGTAAATATATATAATTTAAAAAGCATTATTAAGAATTAAATCTCTTGAAAATTTTTTATAAATATAACAATTTACTACCTTCGTGTGATATTTTTATAAAATTATGAGAAGAATTTTAATTATTGGAGCTGGAAGATCGGCTTCTTCACTGATAAAATATTTACTGGGTAAATCAGAAAAAGAACAATTAGAATTAACAATTGCCGATTTATCTTTAGAATTAGCAAGAAAAAAGACAAATAATCATCCAAATGCTATCCCAATAGAACTTGACATTTTTAATAAAGAACAAAGACAAGTTGAAATTCTAAAAGCTGACATAGTTGTTTCAATGCTTCCAGCTCATATGCATATTGAAGTCGCTAAAGATTGTCTTACGTTTAAAAAACACATGGTAACCGCTTCATACATAAGCAAGGAAATGCAAGATTTAAACAAAGAAGCTAAAGAAAAAGGGTTAATTTTTATGAATGAAATTGGGCTTGACCCAGGAATTGATCACATGAGTGCTATGAAAGTGATTGATGAAATTAAAGAAATAGGTGGAGAAATGATGCTTTTTGAGTCATTCTGTGGTGGTTTAGTTGCACCAGAAAGCGATACAAACTTATGGAACTATAAATTTACTTGGAACCCTAGAAATGTAGTTTTGGCTGGTCAAGGTGGTGCTGCAAAATTCATTCAAGAAGGAACTTATAAATACATTCCTTATAACAAATTATTTAGACGAACAGAATTCCTTGAAGTAGAAGGTTATGGTCGGTTTGAAGCTTATGCCAATAGAGATTCTTTAAAATATAGAAGTGTCTATGGTTTAGATAATGCTTTAACAGTTTATAGAGGAACAATAAGAAGAGTTGGATATTCAAGAGCTTGGGATATTTTAGTTCAATTAGGAATGACTGATGATTCTTATTCAATTGAAAATTCTGAAGAAATGACTTACAGAGAGTTTACCAATTTGTTTTTACCTTATCATCCTACAGATACAGTAGAAATAAAATTGAGACACGCTCAAAAGATTGATCAAGACGACATTATTTGGGATAAACTCTTAGAATTAGATTTATTTAATGGTGAAAAAAAAGTAACAATAAAAAATGCGACACCTGCTCAAATTTTGGAAAAAATTTTATCTGAAAAATGGACATTAGAACCAATGATAAAGACATGATAGTAATGTATCATAAATTTGGATATGTTTTAAATGGAGAAAAAAACAAATTGATGCCACTATGGTTTGTATAGGAGATGACCAAATTTACACTGCAATGTCAAAAACAGTTGGATTACCCGTGGCTATTGCAACTTTGAAAATATTAAATGGAATTATAAAAACTCCTGGTGTTCAAATTCCAATAACAAAAGAAGTCTATTATCCAATTTTAAAAGAACTTGAAGAATATGGAGTTGTATTTAACGAAAAGGATGTTGATTATTTAGGATATAATCCTTTAAATGTATCAAGTTAATCTAAATATTAAAGAGATTTACTGATTTTGTTTTACCAATGCTATTATTTATGTAATTTTACTTTACAAATGAAAGTAAAATGAAGATAAATCAGTTACAGATTGAAATCGACGGATTAGACAAAGAAATCTTACGTAATTTAATGGAAGATGCTAGAAGACCTATTTTACAAATAGCTAATAAAATAGGGATTTCTGGAGCTGCTATTCATCAACGATTACGAAAATTAGAACAAGCCGGTGTGATTTCTGGATCTAAATTTACGGTAGATATCAAAGTTTTAGGTTATTCTACTATGGCTTTTGTAGGTATTTATCTTGAAAAAGCTTCAAGTAATTCTGATGCAGTAAGAGAATTAAAAAAAATACCAGAAGTTTTAGAATGTCATTACACTACTGGAAATTGGAGTATTCTAATTAAAATTATTTGTAAAGACAACGAACATTTAATGCAATTACTAAACAAAAAAATACAAGCCATAAATGGTGTTTCTAGAACGGAAACTTTTATTTCATTAGAGCAACAAATAGATAGGCAAATACAATTATAAGGAGATGTTAGATGTTAGATGTTAGATGTTAGATGTTAGAAAATTAAACT
>JAAURU010000075.1 GCA_012032075.1 Flavobacterium sp. | reverse complement strand
TTTATTAAAAGAATTTTATTAAATTAATTTTATAAATATGTTTAAATATTTGAAAAACGATATTCCTGCGAGTATTGTTGTGTTTTTTGTAGCGTTGCCGCTATGTTTAGGAATAGCATTAGCAAGTGATGCTCCTCCTTTATCTGGATTAATTGCAGGAATTATTGGAGGAATTGTTGTAGGTGCTTTAAGTGGTTCTAAAATAGGTGTGAGTGGACCAGCTGCAGGATTAGCTGCTATTGTTGCAAGTGCTATTTCAACTTTAGGAAGTTTTGAATTGTTTTTATCTGCTGTTGTATTAGCTAGTTTAATCCAACTTTTTTTGGTGTTATTCGAATGGGAATTATTGGTTATTTTTTCCAAATAGTGTTATAAAGGAATGCTTACTGGAATAGGAATAATAATTATTTTGAAACAAATTCCACATTTTTTGGTTATGATACTGAGGCTGAAGGAGCTGATAGTTTCTTTTGGGCAAAATCGGGTGAAAATACTTTTTCTGCCATTACTCATACAATTGACAATGTAACTATAGGCTCTTTAATAATTGCAATTTTAGGATTAGTAATTATTTTATTTTGGGACAAAATATTATCAAAAAAACATCATTTTTTTAAGATTATTCAAGGTTCTTTAGTAGCTGTTTTCATTGGAACTGTCTTACAAATATTATTTAGTAAAACAACTAGTTTTAGCCATTGAAGGAAAACATTTTAGTAGAAGTACCAGTTACAGGAAATATTTCAGATTTTATTGCTATTTTACGTTTTCCAGATTTTAGTCAGCTATTTTCAGAAGAAGTCATTATAATTGCATTTACTTTAGCTTTAGTTGCTAGTTTAGAGACTTTATTAAGTGTTGAAGCAACTGATAAATTAGATCCAGATAAAAATATAACACCTCCTAATAGAGAGTTATTTGCACAAGGAATAGGTAATATTTTATCTGGTTTAATAGGCGGTTTACCTATTACTCAAGTTATTGTAAGAAGTTCTGCAAATGTTCAATCTAATGCTAAAACTAAATTATCAGCAATATTACATGGTATTCTTTTGTTGTTGGCTGTTATAGCTGTACCAATGTTACTGAATCATATTCCAAAATCGGTTTTAGCTTCTGTTTTAATTATAGTTGGGTTTAAATTGGCAAAACCATCATTATTTAAAAAAATGTTTGATTTGGGTTGGACTCAATTTGTTCCTTTTATAGCTACCATAATAGTTATAGTATTTAAAGATTTATTATGGGGAATTGGCACTGGTTTAGCATTTGGTATTATTATAGTTATGGTAAAAAGCTATCAAAACTCTATATTTTTGCATAAAAAACAGTCATATGATACTAACGTAATACAAATGACTTTTGCAGAAGAAATAACTTTTTTAAATAAAGCATCGATCCAAAAAGAATTATTTAATATTCCTGAAAATTCAAGACTTGAATTAGATATAAGAAACACAACTTATTTAGATTATGATATTATTGAAATTTTGGAGGATTTTGTAATACAATCTAAAAATAAGAATATTTTTGTTCATTTAAAATCTGAACGTGGAAATGTAGATAATCCTACAAGTTATATTGAATTCTTTAAATTAAAAAAACAATCACTTTAAATTATAAATCATGCCAGAATTTTATAAAAAAATAATTGAAAATAATAAAAAATGGGTTGAAGATAAACTAAAAATCAATCCTAATTATTTTGCTAAGTTAGCAGAAGGACAACAACCACCACTTTTATGGATAGGTTGTTCAGATAGTAGAGTTCCTGCAAATGAAATAATAGGAGCAGAACCAGGAGAAGTCTTTGTTCATAGAAATATTGCAAATATGGTAGTCCATTCTGACATGAATATGTTAAGTGTACTAGATTATGCTGTTAATGCTTTGAAAGTAGAACATGTTATAGTTTGTGGTCATTATGGTTGTGGTGGTGTGAAAGCTGCTATGGGAAATGATTCAATAGGTGTAATTGATAATTGGATTAGACATATTAAAGATGTGTACCGTTTTCATCATGATGAATTAGATGCTATAAAAGATGAAACTTTACGATTTAATCGTTTTGTAGAATTAAATGTAAAAGAACAAGTTATTGATTTAGCAAAAACATCTATTGTACAATCAGCATGGAAAAACGGACAAAAATTAAGTATTCATGGATGGGTGTATGGCCTGAATTCTGGTTATATAACCGATTTAGAAGTTAACTTAGTAGTGATAAGGATTTAGATGATGTTTATCAATTGAAGTTTTAGAAGGAAGTTGGATGCTGGATGAAGAGTGATGGATGATTGATTTCAGATAAACCTTTCTACTTTTTATTTCGTACTTCAAACTTATTCTTCAAGGTTTTCATTGAAAGCAGAAGGTAATAATTGCGGAATATATTTTACTAATATTGGTAATAAAATTCCACCACCAGGAAGTAAAAAGATAGTTAGTGAAGGTATTGTTTTACAAATATCTAACAACTGTTTTTTTATCTTTCTTTTTTCTTCAATATCTAAGTCACGTGAAGTAGATTGAGCTAACAAGACCATTAATTCTTTACTTTGAGATATTTCTTTGGCTAGCCTTTTCTTATTTCGTGTGATTAACTTTATTACAGTTGAGTTTGTTTGTTTGTAAAAATGTTTAACAGGATTAGTATGATTGAAATAAGAAATTTGAGCTCTATGAACAGCTATAAAATCTTTAATCGAAACTATGCTTTCATTTACAACTTTTTGATCAATATTTAGTTGTTTTGAAACATGTTCTAGAAATAAAATTTTCATTTTCTATCTAATTTTTCATCACTTACAAGAGCCATTTGAATTAAATCAAAAAAATAAAATTTTTCTAAGTCATTAGTTATAAAATTATAATTAAAATCTTCTAACTTTATTTTCTCAATAGTACTGTTTTTAGAATAGCGTAGTGAATTTTCAAAAAGTTTTAACAGTAATTCGTCGGCTTGTGTTTTTTGTTTTTTTATATCAAGAGCCAAACAAATAATTTGAAAAACTCTTTTTTCGAAAGTTTCAAAATATCTTTTTGAAAAGTCAGTATTTTCAATAAAGTGATAAAATGCCAGTACATCAAGAAATAGAAGCGCATTTGTAACAATATGAGAAAAATTCTTCGTTACTATATTTTGATTGGTTTGTATTCTATCATTTATTACTGATTCTAATTGAAGACTATCGGAAGTATCTGGTAATAGTTTTTTTAAGAATAAATAATTGTTTTTTTGTATCGCTTTATAAAAGGAATTGACTTTTTTTAGAAAGTCTTCTTTAGAATTTGACTTTGTTTTTAAATAAAAAACTCCATAAAGTGCATCTAAAAAAACAATTTTAGTAATTTCATCAAAAGATAGCTCCCTTATTTCTTCATTGTCAAAATTTGAAAATGTAACAGCATGACCATATATTAAACCTGTTTTTTCTGGTAAGCGTATAGTAATCAATACTGTCCAAATTTTCAATTTGTTTTCTACCTTCTAAAATTATAAAAAATTTGTTAATCCAGCCGTTAATTGATGGGTTTATCATGATTCT
Source organism: Flavobacterium sp. (assembly GCA_012032075.1). Lineage (GTDB taxonomy): Bacteria > Bacteroidota > Bacteroidia > Flavobacteriales > Flavobacteriaceae > Flavobacterium. The sequence continues at coordinate 7,584 of JAAURU010000075.1, read as the reverse complement.
TAAATTTCGATACGAAGGTAAAGAAATATTTTTTCTATTGTGAAACTATATTTATATCTTGCTTAAAATTTTTTGTATGAATTATGTTATCATTGCTATTTTATGTCTTTTATTATTACTTGCCTATATTTTTACAATTTCATCTTCAAAAACTAAAATTCCATCAGTAATTTTACTTTTAATATTAGGTTGGGGAGTGAAACAACTTACCGATGTTTTTCATATAGTTTTACCAAATTTAAATCCCTTATTACCTTTACTTGGTACAATTGGTTTAATATTAATTGTTCTCGAAGGATCATTAGATTTAAAACTTAATAAAGAAAAATTGCCTTTTGTTTGGAAAACATTAATTACTGCCATTGTGCCTTTGATCTTAACAGCAATTATTTTAGCGTACTGTTTTTATTACTATATAGATGTTAGTTTTAAGGATGGATTAATTAATGCCATTCCACTTTGTATTATAAGTAGTGCTATTGCGATTTCTAGTGTGGGTCATTTGAACGTATTTAATAAAGAATTTGCAATTTATGAAAGTAGTCTTTCAGATATAATAGGAGTATTGTTTTTTAATTTTATTACCTTAAATGCAGTAATTAATTTACAATCAATAGGGCATTTTGGATTACAAATTTTGATAATGATTGTAATTTCATTTATTGCTACTGCTTTTTAGCTTTTCTATTAAGTAAAATTGATCATCATGTAAAGTTTGTACCTATTGCACTATTAATTATATTAATTTTTGCTGTTTCTGAAATTTATCATTTACCAGCATTAATTTTCATCATGTTTTTTGGTTTAATCATGGAAAATTTTGATGAGTTAGAAAAATTCAAGTGGATTGCACGGCTAAAGCCAAAAACACTAGATAGTGAGGTACAAAAGTTTAAAGAATTAATATTAGAATCTGCATTTTTAGTGCGTTCTGTGTTTTTTTTATTATTTGGTTTTTTAATGAAAACAGAAGATATCATAAATCCTGATACATTTATAATTGCATTAATAATTGTATCTATAATTTATCTTATTAGGGCAATTCAATTAAAGTTTTTTAAAGTTGAATTAATGCCTTTATTATTTATTGCACCAAGGGGATTAATTACTATTTATTATTTTAAAATAACTGAAGAAAACAGAATTCCATATGTTAATAAAGCATTAGTAATCCAAATTATTGTATTAACAGCTTTGTTTATGATGATAGGACTAGTGTTTAATAAGACGGATAAAATAGAGGAAAACCTAAAGAAGATAATAATCTTAGTATTGACATTGATGTACCAATTTAGATTCGAACTTCTAATAAAAAAAGGGTGTTAGTTAAAACCAACACCCTTTTTCAACAAACAAACTAAAAATTAAAAACAGTAACGATTTTCTGAAATCAATTTTGCTGCAATAGTCTCTCTTAAACCAATTACGTTAGGCATATTGGTATATTTTGTAAAACGCTTAAGTCCCATTAACATAGCACGTTGTTCATCTCCTTCTGCAAAAGAAACAATTCCTTCTTTTCCTTTTTGGTTCACGATGTCAACAGCATGGTATAAATACAATTGAGCCATTGCGATTTGTTCTTTAACTTTATCAGCACCTTCTTTTTTAGCTAATTTTTCAGTTCTAAGAATAGTACTTTCAGCCATATAAATTTCAATTAGAATATCTGAAGCAGCCATTAATAACTGTTGGTGGTCTTCTAGTTGAGGTCCAAATTTTGTACAGCTGCACCTGCAACCATTAAGAATACTTTTTTCAGTTTACCAATTAATTCTTTTTCTTCAGCAAATAATTCTGAATAATCTGGTACATCAAAAGAAGGAATACCCATTAATTCTTCACCTACAGCCATAGCAGGGCCTAATAAGTCAACATGACCTTTCATAGCTTTTTTCACTAACATACCTACAGATAACATTCTGTTGATTTCATTAGTACCTTCATAGATACGAGCAATACGAGCATCTCTCCAAGCACTTTCCATTGGTGCATCTTCAGAGAATCCCATACCACCAAAGATTTGGATACCTTCATCAGTACAGTTTTGTACGTCTTCAGAAACTGCTACTTTTAAGATAGAACATTCGATAGCAAATTCTTCTACACCTTTTAATTCTGCTTCTTGGTGTGAATTTCCTTCTTCCGTTCTTATGTGAATTCTTGTTTCAATATCATGAGCTGCTCTATAAGAAGCGCTTTCACCTGCATAAGCATTGGTAGCCATTTCAGCTAATTTAGATTGGATTGCTCCAAAGCTAGAAATAGGTGTTTTAAATTGCTGTCTTTCATTAGCATAAACAACTGCACCAGTAATAGTTCTTCTTTGTGCTTCTAAACAAGCTGCAGCTAATTTAATACGACCCACATTTAAAGCGTTCATTGCAATTTTAAATCCTTCTCCACGTCCTGCTAACATGTTTTCAACTGGAACTTTCGTTTCGTTAAAGAAAACTTGACGAGTAGAAGAGGAGCGAATTCCTAATTTGTGTTCTTCATCACCTAAAGAAATTCCATTTGCTGGATCATTTTCAACAATGAAACCTGTAATGTTTTTATCATCTTCTATACGAGCGAAAACTATGAATACTTGACAGAAACCTGCATTTGAAATCCACATTTTTCCACCAGTAATACTGTAATATTTACCATCTTCAGATAAAACTGCTTTTGTTTTTCCAGAATTAGCATCCGATCCGGCACCTGGTTCTGTTAAACAGTAAGCACCAAACCACTCACCAGTTGCTAATTTAGATACATATTTTTGTTTTTGTTCTTCTGTACCATATAAAGTAATTGGCATTGTTCCAATTCCAGTATGCGCACCAAAGGCTGTCGAGAACGAACCAGTAGCACCAGAAATGTAATCACATACCAACATTGTGTTTACAAATCCCATTCCCATTCCACCATAAGCTTCAGGAACAGAGATACCTAAATATCCAAGCTCTCCGGCTTTACGCATTACTTCTTCTGTTAATGCATAATCTTTCTTTTCAAAACGTTCTTTGTTAGGCCATAATTCTTTATCTACGAATTCGATTACCGAATCACGCATCATAATTTGCTCTTCCGAAAAATCTTCTGGTGTGAAGATGTCTTCGCATTTTGTTTCTTTTACTAGGAATTGTCCTCCTCTAATGATATCTGCCATTTTTTGTTTTTTTTTAGAGAAAAGAAAATAGAGAAGAGAATAAAGACTGGGCTTTAATTATTTCTATTTTCAATTCGGTTTTTATTTAATCTATTTTCTATACTCTTTTTTCTATATTCTATTTCAAAAACTCAAAAATTCCTGCTGTTCCTTGTCCAGTTCCTACACACATTGTTACCATTCCATATTTTGCACTTCCTCGCTTACGCATTTCATCAAATAATTGAACTGATAATTTTGCACCTGTACAACCTAGAGGATGTCCTAAAGCGATTGCACCTCCATTCACATTTACAATATCTGGATTTAATCCTAATTCGCGTATAACAGCTAAGGATTGTGAAGCAAAAGCTTCATTAAGTTCGATTAAATCAATATCTGCTTGTTTTAAACCAGCTTGTTTCAAAGCCTTAGGAATTGCTTTTACTGGACCAATACCCATAATTCTTGGTTCAACACCTGCAGATGCAAAGTTTACTAATCTAGCAATTGGTTCAAGATTTAATTCTTTTACCATTTCTTCGCTCATTACTAATACAAATGCGGCACCATCACTCATTTGAGAAGAATTACCAGCTGTTACACTACCATCTGCTGCAAATACAGGACGCAAACCTGCTAAAGCAGCAATAGATGTACCAGCTCTTGGCCCTTCATCTTTGTTTACTATGTAAGAACGTGTTTCTTTTTTACCGTTTTCGTTTACAAAAGTTTCTTCTACTGTAATTGGCACAATTTGAGCATCAAATTTACCTTCATCTTGAGCTTTTAAAGCTTTCATATGAGAATGATAAGCAAATTCATCCTGATCTTCACGAGAAACGTTGAATTGTTTAGCAACAGCTTCTGCTGTTAAACCCATTCCCCAGTAGTAATCTTCATGACCTGCTGCAGATACTTTGTAATCTGGAGTTGGTTTGTATCCACCCATTGGGATATAACTCATACTTTCTGCACCACCAGCGATGATACAATCGGCCATTCCTGATTGAATTTTAGCTGTAGCCATTCCAATTGTTTCAATTCCAGAAGCACAATATCTATTAACGGTAACACCAGGAACATCTTCTACTTTTAATCCCATTAAGGAAATTAAACGCGCAACGTTTAAGCCTTGTTCTGCTTCAGGCATTGCATTACCAACCATGACATCATCAATACGAGTTTTGTCGAAATTTGGTAATTCTTTCATCATGTGTTCAATTGTTTCAGCAGCTAATTCATCTGGCCTTTTGAAACGAAAAACGCCTTTTGGTGCTTTACCAACTGCGGTTCTATATGCTTTTACTATATATGCTGTTTTCATATTAGCCCCCTAGCCCCCAGAGGGGGAATTCCTATTAGGGGTAAATAGGTTTTTAAATTATTATTTATGCCTTCTAATTCCCCTTTGGGGGTTAGGGGGCTTAATTTCTCAACGGTTTCCCTTTAGTTAACATAAACTGAATTCTTTCTAAAGATTTTCTTTCACCTGTTAGTGATAAAAAGGCTTCTCTTTCTAGGTCTAATAAGTATTGCTCAGTTACTAATGTTGGTTCTGATAAATCACCACCAGCCATTACATAAGCTAATTTGTTGCAATTTTCTTATCGTGTTCAGAAATGTATTTTCCAGCTTCCATACTATCTGTTCCAACTAAGAACATACCTAAAGCTTGTTTACCAAGTACTTTTACATCTTTTCTTTTGGAGCTTGAGTATAACCTTGTTCTGCCATTTGTAAAGCTACTTGTTTAGCTGTTGCAATTTGACGGTCTTTGTTTACAACCACTAAATCTCTTCCTTTTTGTAAAACACCTAAATCAAATGCTTCATGTGCAGAAGTTGCTACTTTAGCCATACCAACTGTTAAGAAATATTCTTGTAAAACATTTAATTCCACATACATTTTTACGGAAAAGATCAGATGCTCTTAAAGCCATTTCTTTAGAACCACCACCACCAGGAATTACACCTACACCAAATTCTACTAAACCGATATACGTTTCAGCAGCAGCAACAGCTCTATCAGCGTGCATTGTTAATTCACAACCACCACCAAGTGTCATTCCGTGAGGAGCAGCAATAACTGGAATAGCAGAGTAACGACAACGCATCATAGTATCTTGGAAAAATTTGATAGCCATATTTAACTCATCATATTCTTGCTCAACAGCCATCATGAAAATCATGCCTAAATTTGCTCCAACAGAGAAATTTGCTCCTTGATTACCTATAACTAATCCGTTGTATTCTTTTTCAGCAATATCAATTGCTTTATTGATACCTTGAAGTACACCAGCACCAATAGAATTCATTTTTGAAGTAAATTCTAAGTTGATGATACCATCTCCTAAATCAGTAATGATTGAATCGTTGTTATTCCATATTTTTTTGCTTTCGCGAATGTTATTTAAGATGATAAATGCATCTTGTCCTGGAATTTTCTCTACTTTTTTAGTAGTGATAGAGTAGTAGTATGTTGCTCCGTCTTTAACAGAGTAGAAAGAAGTAACACCAGAAGCTATCATTTCAGTAACCCAATTTGCAGGTGTATAACCTTCTACTTTCATTAATTCGATTCCTTTTTCAACTCCAATAGCATCCCAAATTTCGAACGGACCATTTTCCCATCCGAAACCAGCTTTCATAGCATCATCAATTTTATAAAAATCTTCAGTGATTTCTGGAATTCTGTTAGAACAATATTGGAACATAGCTGAAAAATTCTTTCTATAGAATTCACCTGCTTTGTCTTTTCCTTTTACTAACACTTTGAATCTATCAATTGGTTTATCAATTGATTGGTTAATTTCCAAAGTTGCAAAGGAAGCTTTTTTCCAGCTCTATATTGTAAAGTATCTAAATCTAATGTTAAGATATCTTTACCTTCTTTTTTATAAAAACCTTGACCTGATTTACTACCTAACCATTTGTTTTCCATCATAGTGTTCACAAAAGCTGGTAATTTGAATAATTCATGAGACTCATCATTTGGACAGTTTTCATAAATTCCGTTAGCTACATAAACTAAAGTGTCTAAACCAACAACATCAACTGTTCTAAAAGTAGCCGATTTTGGACGACCAATAACTGGTCCGGTTAATTTATCAACTTCTTCTACAGTTAATCCCATTTCTTTTACTTGGTGGAATAAACTTTGAATCCCGAAGATTCCAATTCTATTTCCAATAAAAGCTGGAGTATCTTTTGCAACAACTGAAGTTTTTCCTAAGAATTTTTCTCCATAGCCATTTAAGAAATCCAATACTTCTTCAGACGTTTTTGGTCCAGGAATGATTTCAAATAATTTCAAATAACGAGCTGGGTTGAAGAAATGTGTTCCACAGAAATGTTTTTGGAAATCTTCGCTTCTTCCTTCACTCATGAAATGAATTGGAATACCAGAAGTGTTTGAAGTAATTAAAGTTCCTGGTTTTCTGAATTTTTCAACTTGTTCAAAAACTAATTTTTTGATATCAAGTCTTTCCACTACAACTTCAATAATCCAATCTACAGTTGCAATTTTGTCCATATCATCTGTTGTATTACCTGTAGTAATTCTATTGGCAAAACTTGGATGGTAAATAGGAGAGGGCTTTGATTTTAAAGCATTTGTTAAATGTTCATTAACCAAACGATTTCTTACTGCTTTACTTTCTAAAGTTAATCCTTTTTTTGTTCAGCTTCTGTTAGTTCTCTTGGTACGATGTCTAATAATAGAACTTCAACACCAATGTTAGCAAAATGACAAGCTATACCGCTTCCCATAATACCAGAACCAATGACAGCAACTTTTTTAATAGTACGTTTCATAAACTTGGTTATAATTTGTTTTCTAATTCGTTCTCTGTATAAATTTGCTTTTCAGCAATTAATTCATTAATAATTTCAGCAACTTCCATAAAGTGCAATAGTTTTTCTTCTGAAACATGTTTTTTAATGGTTTCATTAAATTTTAACACAGTATTCTTAGATAAGTCTCTCTTTTCAATACCTTCTTTAGTTAACTGAATAATTACACCTCTTCCATCTGATGGATTTTTTTGCGACATATAAGTCCTTTTTCTTCCATTGATTTTAAAGTCCTTGTAAGGCTAGTTGCTTCCATTCCCATTTTAGGTCCTAACATAGTTGAAGGAGTCCCTTTTTCTTTCTCAATACTAAGCAAAGCAAAACCTGTAGCCATTGTTGCTCCATACTTTGAAGCTTCTTCATTATACATCCTAGCTACTGCTTGCCATGTTGCTCTTAAGATATAATCTATTGTCTTTTCTTTCATGTAGGTTAATATTAAATCAAAGATAATAAAAAAATACTATGCATGCATAGTATTCAGTAAAAAATTATGATTATTTTTTTAAGAAAATAAAAATCTAATAAAAAGCTCACATTGAAGATGAGCTTGATTACTATATCCATTAAATTTTCGTATAATTAATTTTATATTTA
>JAAURU010000074.1 GCA_012032075.1 Flavobacterium sp. | reverse complement strand
TATTTAGAAAGGATTTTTATTGAAGTGTCCAAGATGTTTAGGTAAAAGGCTTTTCTTTAGCTTCTTTTTAATTTTTTATAATACAAACTTATTCTCTCATAAAAAGTTTTTTATTATAGCTTAAATCAGCTATTTTTACTTTAATTTTAAACTGAAATTTATACAAATGAAGGTTTTTAGACAAACTGACGTTGTAGGATATTTTCGAGGAACAGAAGCTTAAAAAGAAACAGAATGGAATCTTCAGAATTATTAGAGTTTTTTGAAAATCAAAACCTAAACATTTCAAATGAAATTTGGAGTGTAGAGATTTCATATTCTAAAATAAACTCTGAAAATAAAAAATCCAAAATTGAGAAAGTACTAGAATTACAAAATGAGTATAAATCAAACTCACTATTTGTTTTTGTTCAAAAAAAGAATTCAGAAATTCATAAAAGTATAGAAATAAATGGATTAGATGGTGGATTCTATCTTCATAAATCCACAGAAAATGATAAAAGTCAAACGGTAAAACTATATGAAAATACTTTAATTATGAGTTTAGGTTTTACAATTTTGTCATTAAACTTGAATGAAATCGAAATTGATTGGATATTAAGACCAGATATTTCAGAATTATTTGAATTTTATGATTTAGAAGATGACATATTATTGAGAGGTGAACATAGAATTTTTCGAATAACTAAAAATGGAAATACAAAATGGGAATTTGGAGGTCGCGATATTTGGGTTAATTTGGAAGGGAAAAGCGAGGTAAATATTGAAGAAAATGAAATTAGACTTTTTGATTTTGAATCTAACGAATATCTGTTAAATTTTGATGGAGAATTATTAGAAGATAAACCAAGAATAATCAAAACAAAAAACCAACTTTTTTACAAAGCCTTAAGAAGAATGGTTTAATTCAAAAGGTTTCGGGAAGTCGACTATTGACGAAAAAATGAAACTTGTAAAAAAAACATCCTACAACAACTAAGGTTTCGTTTGGCTCGAAGAGCTAACAATGAATTAAAATTACTGAACACAAAAGAAAATAAAAAACAAGCAAAGTAAACCCGTGTTGAACCCTTTGGCTATCGCTCAGGACAGGCTTACCGCTTAGATTTCGTAACTATGGGGTTTTCGAAAAGATTGTTTAGAGATATAGAAAAGGACTTTACAATCTACGAAATGTCCTCACTTTGAGGTCTAACTATTGTAACTTTTAGTTTTCATTGTTGCAAAAGAATCAATCATTTATAAAAGAAGGATGTAAATAATTTTATAATTTAGCTAAAAGTAAAGAAGGAAAAATCTGTACTAATAGCACTTACAGCTGTAATATATCTTATAAACCTGCTTTCAGTATCACTTACAACTGTATAATGCCCTAAAAACTTGGGCTTAGTATTACTTACAGTTGTAAGATACCCTTAAAACTTGCACTTTTCATGCCTTACAGCTGTATTATGTACTATAACAGTTAAAATAAGTAACGCATACATTTGCTCCACTCTTCGAAGTAATTTTCATGCTTTTTCATACTTTTCACATATTCAATATCAACAACATTTTTATCTTATTATGCCTACTACATAATACCTTCAACAAAATAAATTCCCTTTTGTCTAAGTCTATAAATGATTGGTTACTGATGACATAGGTTATTTGACTTACTAATAATCCCTTTATTTTTAATACCTAGAAATTTAAAACGAGTATTCTAGTAACTATTTCTTGTTTTATTAGTCAAATTAATCAATCATTAATCAATCAACATTATGAATCAATTCATCAAAAAAATCTTAGATTTCCCCATTACAAAAATAGTTTTGGGAATTACTGTTTGCTTTTCTCTTTTTGTAGTGGTACAAAATTTTGTATCAAAACCACTTTTCTACAGTACAATTGGCAATAAAAACATTGCCAACCCCTTTAATTCATCTAGTTTCTATTGTAGTGTTACTATCAAGCTACTATTTTTTCTTTCGCTGGTTTGAAAAACGAGAAATTAAAGAACTTTCAACAAAATATTTACCGAAAGAAATGCTTGGTGGATTTGTAATTGGATTTGTTGCAATTTCATTATCTATTTTTATACTATACCTGTTGGGCTATTATCATATTCTTAAAATAGTTACGGAAGACTATTCCTTAAAATTATTCATGATGTTAGTGGTGGCTGCGCTAATTGAAGATCTTTTCACTAGAGGTTTAGTACTACGCGAATTAGAAAATTGGTTAGGAACGAATAGTGCAATTCTAATCATTATGCTAATTGAAACTTACCACATTTTTAATCCAAACACAACTTTTTTTAGCTTTTTTGTGTCACTTTGTTGGGGATTTACAATGTCAATGCTTTTTGTTTATACTAAAAGAGTTTGGTTACCTTTTTTCTTTCATTTAGGTTGGAATTTTGCGCAACCTTTTTATGGTTCCAATCTTACAGGCTTAAATGATATGGGCAAAATTATTCATGCTAAATTTGAAGGGCCTGTTCTATTTACAGGTGGAGGAATTGGAATTGAAGATTCTATCATAACTGTATTTATTTTGTTTTCTATTGGTGTTTTTTTATATCATCGTTCTAGTAAAGAAGGCAAAATAATCAAAAGAAAAAGGCATAAGTCGAGAGCTTAAAAGCCCCTTTTGCAGTAGTTATAAATGCTCTTCAAAGTTTCCTGATTTGAAGAGCATTTTTATACTTTTTTTATTTGCTTGCTAATAATTAATTGCAGAGAATAAGTAATCAAGTTTTGCCCACTAATAATTGATTGCTGTGCTCTCTTTAATAATGCTAACAGCAGTCCCAGTAGCAATAACACTAATTGTACCACTTTCTTTTTGTTCAATATCAACTTTTATCCCTACTATAGCATTTGCGTTTAGCTTTTCAGCATTTTCTTTAAGTTGAATGAAAGCTTGTTCTTTAATTTCATTGATGCTTTCGCTAACTCCTGCATAGTACTTTTGCATATTGAAAGTTATTTTGGTTTTCTGTATGTTTACTGCAATCCCTGAAACAATCCCGTTATATGCAATTATTGTAAAACCTTCTATGGAATTTGTTGTAGTTAAAATCATTTTTATATTTTATTATATTTTTTAATTAGTCGTATAAATGAATTTTTTGTTTCAAATCTCTTGTCCTAAAATGAGTTTATAGCTACAATCCTACAAGTTCCATAGGAACGGCTCATATCGTAACAACGTGATTTTAATCCGTTGATAAAACAAACAATCAGTTTTCATCTGTTGGAAAAAAAACTGAAACGTGATAATTGTCGCGCTTTTTTCATATGTAGATAATTATTTGTTTTTTAATTGTCATATGGTATCACCTTATCTTCATTGGTGTTTATCTCACAATTATTATATTTTCATCGGTATTCGATGATTTTTCAATTGTTTGCAACAAACTTGTTGTAAGTGGTGATTTCATATGTTTAAAATTTATTTATTAGCGGTAACATATGGTATCAACTCTTCCTTTAAAAACTAACTCGCACAAAAGCATTAGGAGTACGTTCAAGCGAAAAAGGTGTTTACTTTTTCAATACTTTCGGTACTTTGGTTAATCCTAAAAAATTGATTAATGACATTTTCGGTATTGAAAACATTTTGAATAGAAGCTCCTATTTTTAAATCGCATTTATCTTTAAATGAATGGGAGTAACTGGCTGAAATATTGGTTTGGAAATAGTCTTTTAATCTATCACTATTGGGTTCTTTATAAGTAATAGTGTTGTTTATAATCGTCTCATTTACTGGTAAAGTAGTTGGTCTTCCTGTAAACCATTTATTGCCAACGGCAAAATTCAAATTTTGGTATTTATAGCTTACTCCTGTAGCTACAAAATGTTGTATTTCAAAATTATTAGGAAATTTTTCAGGAACATAAGTAGTAAATATATAATTGTTTTTTGATGCTGCATAACTAACCCAAGCGGTAATGTTTGAAATTTGTTTTTGTATTAATAGTTCAGTTCCAAATGTGTTATAAGTACCAGTTAAATTTTCAAATTCTAATTGGTTTTGAAACCCTTGGCTTTTTGATGTGATTCCGGAAACATTCTTGTAAAAATTTTCTATCGAAACTAACCAATTTCTTTTCTTATACGTTAAACCTATTGAAACTTGTTTGCTTTTTAATACGGGAATATCTTCATCGTTCACCAGTATCCATCTTCTTTTTTTCTATACCTAAAAAGTCTTGTTGTAAATCGATTATTTGAGTATTGGTTTGGTGTTTAAATTCACCTAAAAATTGTGTAGATAAGTAAGATGATAATTCATAATTCAACTGAATTCTAGGTTCAAATAAGTATTTTTTAAATTGCGAAATATAATTTTGTCGAATACCAAAAGCACCTTCTAATGTATTGTTTTTGGAAAGATAATGCATTTCGGTAATTAAGGCATGATTGCGAAGTACATCTTTAATTTTCCTAATAATTTGCGGACTATTTACTTCATCAGTATTCCGAATACCAATTTCGTTGAATTGGTAACCATTTTTAAAAGTGAATAATGAGTTTAAAACGTGACTGTTTTCTATCTTAATTCCAGTATCTAAAACATCATTTTCTTGATTAGAAACCTGACTTCCTTCTATCGATTCATTTTTAGCATTTACTTTATAAAATGAACCATAAAGGGTGATTTTTGAACTATTCGTCGAGTTCCAGTTTGTATTTAAAAACCAAACTTCCACCTAACGATTGCTGCGTTAAAAAGCTATTTCTTTCAATAAGTGTATTGTTTTCTTCTTTACTTTGATTCAGATCAAGTTGGTTAGAAATCGTAATAAAATTGGCAAACAAAGTTGTATTTTCTTTTATTTCTTGTTTAAACTGAACACTTGCATCGTAAAAATAGAATTTTTCACTAGAATTAAAATCAATATTTTGATTGTTTGATAAATTGGTTACTTCTGTATTTTGAAATATTCGTTTTTTATAATTTTTATAGGTTGGTGAATCTACAAAATCAGTATAAGATCTTCTTCCGCTTATTTCTAAGGTTGATTTTTCAGATGTTTTTTGTTTGGTATTAAAATCCAAGTTAAGCATATTAAAACCAATTGAGCTTGTGTTTTCAATATTATCATTTGCTGTAGAAATACATACAGTACTCGACACACTTTCACTGTAAAAGGCTGAACTTCCATTTTTTATTACCGAAACTTTACTGGCAGTATTTGGATTTAAAACCGAAATTAATCCATAAAAATGTCCTGTTTGATAGAGTTTAATATCGTTCCATAAAAATAAATTTTGGTCATGAGAACCACCTCTTACAGTAATATTAGAAATGGTTTCATCGGTACTAGAAATTCCTGGTAATTGTTGTATGGTTTGGAAAACATCTGGTTCGGTTAAACCGGGTAGAATTTCTATGTTTTTTGGTTGTAATTCGAATGAACCATCTATTTTTTTTGAAATACCCTTGTTAAAAAGACGGTTGTAACAACTTCATTTAATTCATTTTGTATAGGTTTTAAAACGAAAGTAGCACAATTTGAGGAAGAAAGTAAATCATTAGATGCTAAAGTAAGTTTTTCAAAACCTAAATAATTGATTTCTAATGTACTGTTTTCAATGTAAGGGAGTTCAAAAAAACCTTCACTATTTGAAATGCTATAATTATTTGTGCCTATATAATGAATGGTTGCCTTGTTTATTTTTTGTTTGGTTTCAAAATCTATAAGATAGCCACATATTTTTTTTACTTTTTTTTCATTTGTAACAGAAATTGAATTAGCCGTAATAAAAGTAAAAGTGAGTAGTGTTTTTCGGAAATATACTCTATTTTTTCTTGAAGAGAAAGAGAATTACTGGGAGGAATAATTTTAAAATTTGCAATATCGTCCTCCAAATAATTAAGAGTAACCGAATTTGTTATTGAAATGCTATTAAAAACTTCTTTTAATTCAACAGGATTGCCCTTGTCTTGAGCATAAGAACTCAATACAAGGGCAATATTTGTAATAAGTAAAAAAAAAAATTTACAATTCATTTATTTCTTTTTCAATTCATATTGAAAATTTGAAACTTTTTTGGTTTGTAAATGATAGGTTGAACTTATAATTTGTAAAGCAACATCTAAATTATTTGAAGGCAATTTACCTGTAAATAATTGATTTGAAATATTGTTTTTTGCAGAAATTTTAACATTATATTGTCTTTCTATTTCGTCTAAAATATTTTTTAATCGCTCTTGTTCAAATGAAATTTCATTATCTAACCAACTAGGTAATAAAGCTACAGTATTATTTTGAATTAGCAATCTATTATTATCAAAAATTACTTTTTGTCCTCTAGTTAATGTTACCGTTTCATCTTTGAAAAGCACTTCTACTTTACCTTCAAAACAGATAACTTCAAATCGACTTTTTCTAGCTTTTACATTAAATTGAGTACCTAAAACAGCTACTTTACCTAAATCAGTAGTGACTTGGAATGTTTGTCCTTTTGCCACTTTAAAATAGGCTTCTCCTTCTAAATGTAAATTTCTATTATTTTCCCAGTGCTCTTTTTTATAAGAAACTTTAGAATCTGAATTTAGTGTTATTTCAGAGCTGTCAGGTAAAGAAAAACTATTTTTTAATCCTTTCTCTGCATATTCAACAGTTGTAATTTGTTGTTGATAGAAAACAAATAAACCAATAGTTATAAGTACTACTGCTGCAATTCTAAAAAACCAGTTTCTTGCTAAAGCAATAACTTCTGTTGATTTATTTTTCTCAATTTTAATTCTTCGATATAAATCTTCTTCGTTAAAATCTATTGTTTTTAAATTTGAAGAGTGGTCAATAATGCTTTTGTACAAAGAGTAATCTGGATTTTGTTTAAAATCTCTTATTTCCTCTTCGGTCAATTCATTATTAAGCCATTTGGTTAACATGTATTTTTCTTCCATCTCACTTCTTTATTTAATAGTAAACAAATTTAAAGTAAAATACCCTACTTAAAACTTTTTATTTCTTTTTTTATGGCAACTAAAGCTAAATGAATTCTTTTTTCAACAGCTTTGATACTAATATTTAATTCTTCAGCAATTTCTGCATATTTTTTCCATCTATTCGATGCATTAAAAAAGCAATCCTTTGTGTTTCATTAATATTGTTAATAGCTTTTAATAATTTTGTTTTAAATTCTTTTTGTTCTAGTAAATGTTCAGGACTTTCATTAGTCCTATCTTGATTACTATTCTTTTTGGCATACTCTAAAACTACTTTATTATGTGAAATTACATTTAAGGATGAGTTTGTTGCCAAGGTGTAAATATACGATTTTGCTTTATCAATTGAAACTTTATTGCAATTTTGCCATAATTTTATAAAAGTTTCTTGTAATATATCTTCAGCTTGCTCATGATTCTTATATTTGTATATTAGATAGTTACGTAAAGATTTTACATGTATTTTGTAAAAAGCAGAAAACACTTCTTCTTTACATATGTCATTTTGTTCATCCATTTAATAAAAATTTAAAAAATAGGGTAGGGTAAATTCGAACTTGGTTGTTATATCTATACAAACAAATTTATAAAATAAATACTAACAATTAAGTTTTTATATTATGGACGGACAACTAGAAAAAAAATCGTTAGAATTTGAGTTAATTGGATTATCATATCTGTTATGTCAAATCGTAATTTGGGCTCTTAATATTGTGTTGATTATTAATTTAATATTAATGTAGGTTACACAAAAAAATTAAATAATGAAAACAACAAAAATAATCTTTTTACTAGTCATAATATTATTTTCTTTTTCTTGTCAAAATGAAGAAATTATAATTGACGATGAACCAGCAAGCGAAAATCTTACAGGGGATTCTCCTTTAGTAAATCTTTTATCTAGAGTGGCCAGAAACCCAACATCTCATGATAATGTTTTGGATAATTCAAGTTGCTTTAGTGTGCAACTTCCTGTAACAGTTTTTGTTAATGGTATTCAAATAGTGGTAAATACAACGGCTGACTACCAAACTGTAAAAGATGCAATTGATGCATTTTCAAATGACGATGACTTGGTTACTTTTGTTTATCCAATAACAATTGAGTTTCAAAATTCTAATACCCAAGTTATCGCAAACAGTAATCAGTTGGATGATGTTATAGAAGATTGTGATGAAGATGATGATTTTAACGAAATTTCGTGTATTAGTATTAATTTCCCTGTATATATCAACACATACAACAACGGAAATCAAACCGTGAATACAGTAGCTATTCAAAACAAAAGAGCTTTATTTAATTTTTTAAGGAATATTATTAGAAATCCTAATATTACAATTACTATTCAATATCCAATTTCTATAGTAAATTCATCAGGAGTTACTGTAGTTGTCAATAGTAATGAAGAATTATTGCTTTTAATTGAAGATGCATTAGCAAATTGTGTAACTGGAAATACAGGAAATACTGGAAATTTAACATTACAGAGTGTTATTGTAAATGGAACTTGGAGAATTACATATTATTTTAGAAATAATGTTATTCAAACTACTGATTTTACAGGTTATAATTTTACATTTAATCCAAATAATACAGTTGTAGCCTCTGGTGTAGGAACTCCAATTAATGGAACATGGATTATCAATTCAATGGTAATGAAAAGAGAATTGAGTTTGATTTTCAAGGAAATATACTTGACAGATTGTCTGAAAAATGGAAAGTTGTAGAATATACTAATACTGTTGTAAAACTGAGGTTAGTAGGTGGAGGAAATGGTGGAAATAATTATATGTACTTCACTAAAAATTAGAAATTGGTTTTTTTATCTTGCCTCATAAAGCCAGTCATCTTGACTGGTTTTTTTATTTAAAACAAGTTCTCCTCTAGCTTTGAAACTTTTGTAGATTATGCTATATTTGCCACTTATTATAATCACATACTATTATGTTTAATAATTTAACTGAAAAACTAGATAAGGCTTTCCATATTTTAAAAGGACATGGTAAAATTACCGATGTAAATGTTGCCGATACTTTGAAAGAAGTACGTCGTGCATTACTTGATGCCGATGTTAACTTTAAAATTGCAAAAGATTTTACAACTAAAGTAAAAGAAAAAGCAATTGGAGAGAATGTATTAACTACACTGCAACCAGGACAATTATTGGTTAAAATTGTTAAAGATGAATTAACTGAATTGATGGGTGGTGAAGTTGCTGGTGTTAATTTATCGGGTAATCCTTCGGTAATATTGATGTCGGGTTTACAAGGTTCTGGTAAAACCACTTTCTCTGGGAAATTGGCTAATTTTTTAAAGACAAAGAAAAATAAAAAACCATTATTAGTAGCTTGTGATATTTATCGTCCTGCTGCAATAAATCAGTTACATGTTGTAGGAGAGCAAATAGGAGTAGTGGTGTATTCTGAGCCAGAAAATAAAAATCCAGTTGAAATTGCTCAAAATGCAATTAAGCATGCTAAGGCAAATGGTTTTAATGTTGTTGTTATAGATACAGCTGGTCGCTTAGCGGTTGATGAACAAATGATGACTGAAATTGCAAATGTTCATAAAGCAATACAACCACAAGAAACTTTATTTGTAGTTGATGCTATGACAGGGCAAGATGCAGTAAATACAGCAAAAGCATTTAATGATAGATTGAATTTTGATGGAGTTATCTTAACAAAGTTAGATGGTGATACTCGTGGTGGAGCTGCTATTTCAATTAAATCGGTTGTAGATAAACCTATTAAGTTTATTGGTACAGGAGAAAAAATGGATGCTATTGATGTATTCTATCCTTCTCGTATGGCCGATAGAATATTAGGAATGGGTGATGTTGTTTCCTTAGTTGAAAGAGCTCAGGAACAATATGATGAAGAAGAAGCTAGAAAATTACAGAAGAAAATTGCTAAAAACGAATTCGGTTTCGATGATTTTTTAACTCAAATTCAACAAATTAAGAAAATGGGAAGCATGAAAGATCTTGTAGGAATGATTCCAGGTGCTGGAAAAGCATTAAAAGATGTCGAAATTGAAGATGATGCTTTTAAACATATCGAAGCTATTATTCAATCTATGACTCCTGCGGAAAGAAGTAAGCCATCTCTTATCGATGTTAAACGTAAAACTAGAATTGCAAAAGGAGCTGGAAGGAAAATTGAAGAAGTAAATCAATTAATGAAACAATTTGAGCAAATGAGTAAGATGATGAAATGATGCAAGGTGGTGGTGGAAAAAACCTTATGAAAATGATGGGTGGGATGAAAGGAATGAAGTAAAACTAGAAATTAGAAACTAGAATTAAGAAAGCAGAAATTAGAAAGCAGAAACTAGAAATCTGAAATTAGATTTTAAAAAGTAAATTTAATAAACAAACTTTTCATTGCGCTTAGCTTTAGCCAATGGATAAAAATAGTTTAACGACACAACAACAACAACACAACAGAATGGAATTATTAGACGGGAAAAAAGTTTCTGAGGAAATTAAAAATGAAATTGCAGCTGAAGTTGCAAAAATGAAAGAAAATGGAGAAAAGGTACCACATTTAGCGGCAATTATTGTTGGGAATGACGGGGCAAGCTTAACTTATGTAGGTAGTAAGGTAAAATCTTGTGAACGAGTAGGTTTTGAATCTACTCTTATAAAAATGCCAAGTACTACTTCAGAAACCGAACTTTTAAAGAAGATTAAAGAATTAAATGAGAATGATGATATTGATGGCTTTATAGTACAATTGCCTTTACCCGAACAAAATTGACACTCAAAAAATCATTAAAGCTATTGATCCTGGTAAAGATGTTGACGGATTTCATCCAGAAAATTTTGGGAAAATGGCATTAGATATGACTACTTTTATTCCTGCAACACCTTTTGGGATTTTAGAATTATTAGAACGTTATAATGTTGAAACTTCTGGGAAACATACTGTTGTTATAGGGAGAAGTCATATTGTAGGTCGTCCTATGAGTATTTTAATGGGAAGAAAAGGTTTTCCCGGAAACTCAACGGTTACCTTAACGCATAGTCATACTAAAAACATTAATCAAATTACCACACAAGCAGATATTATTATAACAGCTTTGGGTGTACCCAATTATTTAAAAGCGGAGATGATTAAAGACGATGCAGTAATAATTGACGTTGGAATAACTCGTGTGCCTGATGAAACATCAGAAAAAGGATATAAAATTACAGGTGATGTAGATTTTGAAAATGTTTCAAAAAAACATCATACATAACTCCTGTTCCCGGAGGTGTAGGTCCTATGACAATTGCGATGCTTTTAAAAAACACATTATTGGCTAGAGAACAAAAAAGAAAC
>JAAURU010000073.1 GCA_012032075.1 Flavobacterium sp. | reverse complement strand
AAAAATGCTATATTATTTACCATAGGAGATAATGACACTTTCCCATTATGGTATGCTCAAGAAATAGAAGGTTATAGAACAGATGTTAGAATTGTTAATACTAGTTTGTTTATGACCGATTGGTATATTGACCAAATGAGACGCAAGGCATACGAATCGGAGCCAATTCCTCTTACATTAGAAAGCGATATGTATAAAGGAAGTAAGCGTGATTATAGCTTTTTTATTGAAAAGACAAACGATTCAATCTCTTTAGCAAAATTAATCGAATTTATTTCACTTGAAGATGAAAGAGCAAAAATTGAATTAAGAAGTGGACAATTTGTAAACTATTATCCTACTAATAAATTTTTTATCCCTATTGATAAAAAAACCATAATAGAAAACAAGGTGGTTTCACCAAAATACTATGATTCAATTGTTCCTCAAATGGAATTTAAAGTAAAAGGTGAGGCAATTTATAAGAATAGATTAATGATGCTTGATATTATCAATGCAAACAACTGGAAACGACCTATTTATTTTACAGGAGGAAGTTTTGGTGATGATGATTATTTATGGATGAAAGACTATTTAGAATTGGACGGAATGTGCTTTAAATTAGTCCCAATAAAAACAAAAAGTGGTAAAAACGGACCAAATCCTTTAGAAATGGGCTATATTGACTCTGACAAAATGTACAATATAATTACAAAATGGGATTGGGGAAATAGTGGTAATCCAAACATCTATCATGACCCAGAAACACGTAAAAACGGAATTACATATAGAACAAATCTTGCTCGCTTAATGGAAACATTAATCAATGAGGGTAAAAAATAAAAAAGCAGAAAATATAATAGAATTGGCTATGGAAAAAATGCCTATTGATTATTTCGGCTATTATACTTTAGTGGAACCTTTTGCAGAAGGCTACTATGAAATAGACAAAAAAGAGAAAGCTAGAGAAATTCTTAAAAAATTGATTACAAAATACCATGAAGAATTAAATTATTACAAAGGTTTTGACATATCTAAAACCGATAGAGATACGGATTTTGAAATAATATCTAATATAGAACGCTACAGAAGTTTATTAGAAATTGCTAAACGTGCTGATGACGTAACGTTTTATAATCAAGAAAAAATAAAATTCAATAATTATAACAAAATGTTTTCAGAGTATAAGAGAAAGAATTTGGAATAATTTTCAAAACTCTTATCAAATAAAATGTGACAGGAAATTCTTGTCACATTTTTTTATTATTTATTTTTACCTTATGAAACCATTCTGGACAAAAACTCCAACATTTATTCAAAAATTGTTTTTCAATTATCTTTGGAAAATAAAAAACAATGAAAATAAAATTTATTTAACTTTTGATGATGGACCAATTCCTAATGTAACTGAATGGGTTTTAGATCTACTAAAAAAAGAAAATATAAAAGCTACTTTTTTTTGTATTGGTGAAAACATAAAAAAACATCCTGAAATTTTTAAAAAAATAGTAATAGATGGTCATGCAATTGGCAATCATACTTTTAATCATTTGAATGGATGGAAAGCCAATACTAATAAATATATAGAAAATTTTGAATTATGTGAAAAAGAGATGGAAGTAGGAAGCGGGAAGCTGGAAGATGAAAACACTAAATTGGAAACTGAACACTTAAAACTGAACACTGAGCATTTAATACCTAACACTATACACTCAAAACTATTTCGTCCTCCTTATGGAAAAATAAAATATTCTCAAGCTAAAAAAATTAGAAAAAAAGGCTATAAGATTATAATGTGGGATGTTTTAAGCTATGATTTTGATGCTACTGTTTCACCTGAAAATTGTTATACTAATGTTATTAAAAATGTTAGTTCAGGCAGTATAATTGTTTTTCACGACAGTCTGAAAGCAGCAAAAAACATGAAATATGCATTACCAATGGCTATTCAAAAATTAAAAGAAAAAGGATTTGTTTTTGATAAAATTAATTAAGCTTGCTCTTGAACCAATGCAATTAAAGTATTAGCATCCATTTCACCGCTTTGTCTCCACACCATCTGACCTTCTTTGTAAATCATCAAAGTAGGAAGACCTTTCACACGAAGCGCTTCTGCAAGTTCACGGTTTTTATCCACATCAATTTTTATAACTCTAGCTTTATCCCCTAGCGCTGCTGCAACATCACGAATAACTTCGTTCATCGCAACTGATGGTTCGTTCCATTCTGTAAAAAAATCTATCAATACTGGTACTTGAGCATCGATAAGTTCTCCAAATTTTGACATAAATCGAAATTTTTAAGCAAAAATAATATACAAATGTAGTATTTTTAATGAATTAAGCTACTTTTTTCCCTTTTTTTAGTTCTATTACGGTAATTTCTGGCATAATACCTACACGACCAGGATAAGCATGAAAGCCAAAACCTCTGTTAACATAAATATATCTTCCAGCATTTTCATATAAACCAGCCCATTGTTTATAAACATATTGAACTGGACTCCATTTTAACCAACCCGGAATTTCAATACCAAATTGAAAACCATGAGTATGTCCTGAAAGTGTTAATTGGTAATGATTATCATCATGTTGCATTTCGGCATCCCAGTGACTTGGATCATGACTCATTACTATTTTAAAATCTTCTTTTTAACCCCTTTCGAAGCAACGTTTAAATCTCCTGCTTTTTTAAAATGTTTCCCCCAATTTTCAACTCCAATTAATCGTATAGAATCCGTACCTTTTTTAATTTCAACATTTCTATTCAACAACAAATCAAAATCAATTTGACGATGTAAATCTTTAATTTCATTAAAATTTTTCTCTTTTTCTTCTTGCGAATCCCAATGAAAATACTCCCCATAATCGTGATTTCCTAAAATCGAATATTTTCCTAAATTTGGTTTATGAATTCCTTTAAAAGTTTCAATCCAAGGAGTCATTTCTTTAGCATGTGTATTAACGATATCTCCTGTAAACAATACTAAATCTGAGTTTTGTTCATTAATTAAATCAATGGCATATTGAATTTTTTCGGGATTATCAAAACTTCCACTATGAATATCGGAAATTTGAGTAATTGTTGTGCCATCAAAAGCATCTGGTAAATCGGGAAAAAATAAAGTTTGTTTTCTTACTTTAAAATTATATTTACCAATAGTCATCCCGTAAAGTAAAGAACTGAAAGGAATAGCTGCTAATCCAAGGGCAATTCCACTCACAAACTTTCTTCGTTCTGGCAGAAAACTATTTCCATTATTGTTACCCAAAAAATAAGTAATAATTCCAGAAAATAATCTGTAAATATCTTCTCCTAATAAAATAAGAGTCAAAAATATCTTTGGTAAAAATGTAATTAAAAACAATCCAATAGTGAAAAGTGACTGTCTATTTTGACCTTCTCCTCTATTATGGTTTAGAAAAAATAGGATATGTAAACTAATACTGCAAGAGATATTAAAACGTATATTCCTAAAATCAATTTCGATTTGAAAACCGTTTTAATGGCTTGAAAAGAATAAAATTCGAGTAATAAAATTAGTAACAACGGGATTAACCAACGTAGCATTTGAGTTATTTTTATACAAAGTAACTAACTCTAAAGCAAATACAACTATATATTAAATCAATTTTAACAAAGAATTTCTAAACAAAGAATTGTACTTTTACATTTTGAATTAAATTTTCATTTCATGTCACAAAAACGTCTTTTCCTTCTCGATGCTTATGCTTTAATATTTCGTGGATATTATGCTTTTATAAAAAATCCAAGAATCAATTCAAAAGGCTTGGATACTTCTGCCATTATGGGTTTTATGAACTCCTTGATGGATGTTATCAAACGTGAAAAACCAGATCATTTGGCCGTAGCCTTTGATAAAGGAGGTAGCGATTTTAGAAACGAAATGTTTCCCGAATATAAAGCCAATAGAGATGCCACACCAGAAGCCATTAAAATTGCTGTTCCTTACATTCAAGAGTTACTAAAAGCTATGCACATTCCTATTATGGAAAAAGAAGGCATTGAAGCCGATGATTTAATAGGAACTTTAGCAAAACAAGCTGAAAAACAAGGCTACCAAGTTTTCATGGTTACTCCAGATAAGGATTTTGCACAATTAGTATCAGAAAATATTTTCATGTATAAACCTGCTCGTATGGGTAATGATATTGAAATTTGGGGAATCCCAGAAGTACAAGCAAAATTTGAAGTAGAACGACCTGAGCAAGTTATTGATTTTCTAGGAATGATGGGCGATTCTGTAGATAATATTCCTGGCTTACCAGGTGTTGGTGAAAAAACAGCTAAGAAATTTTTAGCCGATTATGGCTCAATGGAAAATCTTCTTGCCAACACACATGAATTAAAAGGTAAAATGAAAGAAAATATTGAAGCTAACAAAGAAAAAGGTATTCTTTCAAAAAAATTAGCTACTATCCTACTCGATTGCCCAGTTCAATTCAACGAAAAAGACTTCGAACTTTCAAAACCAGATGTAGAAAAAACAGATGAAATTTTCCAAGAGTTAGAATTTCGTCAAATGAAAGCACAATTTGATAAGCTTTTTGGTAGTGGTAATGAATATGACGAAATAACTTCAAATGGAAATGATACTACAACCAAAAAAACTTCTGTTAAAAAATCTCCAGAAAATCAAATGGATTTATTTGGTTTTTCAGATGAACCATCAGAAGAAGTGACTCATAATTCGTTTTATGCCACTTTAGAAACTACTGAACATTTTTACCAAATTGTGCAAGGTGATTTGGCTACTAAACTATTATTACAAAATCTGGAAAAACAAATTGCTGTTTGCTTCGATACAGAAACTACAGGTTTAGACGCTTTAAATTCCGAATTAGTGGGAATTGCTTTCTCATGGGAAAAAGGAAAAGGATTTTATGTTCCATTTCCAGAAAATCAAGAAGAAGCAAAAATATTAGCACAAAAATTTATTCCTTTTTTTGAAAATGAAACCATTGAAAAAATTGGTCAAAACCTAAAATACGATCTAAAATATTAGCTAATTATGACATTGAAGTAAAAGGAAAATTTTTCGACACCATGATTGCGCATTATTTAATCAACCCTGATATGCGACATAATATGGATGTTTTATCGGAAACCTATTTAAAATATGCACCAAAATCGATAGAAGTGCTTATTGGTAAAAAAGGAAAAAATCAAAAATCAATGCGCGATGTAGCGATTGAAGATATTAAAGAATATGCTGTTGAAGATGCCGATGTCACTTTCCAACTAAAGGAACATTTCCAGCCTATTTTAGAAAAAGTAGGTACCAAAAAATTATTTGACGAAATAGAAATTCCATTAGTCGAAGTACTCGCTGCGATGGAAAGCGAAGGTATCAATCTTGATGTTGATTTTTTAAAATCTATGTCAAAAGATATGCAGGTTGAAATTGATGCTTTCGAACAAAAAATTTATGAAATTGCTGGTGAAACCTTCAATTTAGCTTCTCCAAAACAATTAGGTGATATTTTATTCGACAAACTGAAAATTGGTGGTGCCAAACAAAAGAAAACAAAAACTGGTCAGTATGCAACTGGAGAAGAAATTTTAAGTTATTTGGCTAAAGATAATGAGATTGTTCGCTATATTTTAGAATGGAGACAGTTAGTAAAGTTAAAAAGCACTTATGTAGATGCTTTACCTAATCAGGTTGACCCAAAAACAAAACGCGTTCATACCGATTATATGCAGACTGTTGCAGCAACAGGTCGATTAAGTTCCAATAATCCAAATTTACAGAACATCCCAATTCGTACCGAACGTGGAAGACAAATCAGAAAGGCTTTTATAGCTCGTGATGAAAATTACACACTTATTTCTGCCGATTATTCCCAAATAGAATTGCGTATTATTGCTGCTTTATCTGGAGAAACAACTATGATTGAAGCTTTTAGAAATGGAGAAGATATTCATAAATCTACAGCTTCAAAAGTTTTAATGTTCCTTTGGAAGAAGTTACCAAAGAACAACGTAGTAATGCAAAAACGGTCAATTTCGGAATTATCTATGGTGTTTCTGCCTTTGGATTAAGTAACCAAACCGATTTAAGTAGAAGTGAAAGTGCCGATTTAATTGATGCGTATTACAAAACCTATCCAAAACTGAAAGCGTACATGAGTGAGCAAGTCGATTTTGCAAGAGAAAATGGTTATGTAGAAACGGTTTTAGGCAGAAGACGTTATTTAAAAGATATTAATTCGGCAAATGCTGTAGTTCGTAGTGGTGCTGAACGAAATGCTGTCAATGCTCCTATTCAAGGAAGTGCTGCCGATATTATCAAAATAGCTATGATTAACATTCACAAACGATTAAAGAGTGAAAATTGGCAATCAAAAATGCTATTACAAGTACATGATGAATTGGTTTTTGATGTACATAACAATGAATTAGAAAAAATCCAACCTATGATAAAAACTGAAATGGAAAATGCATTTAAATTAGACGTTCCATTAACGGTAGATTTAGGTTTAGGTAAAGATTGGTTAGAAGCACATTAATATAGTGTTCAGTGATTTTTTTAGCGTTTATAAATTATTAAATGACAAAATACTGAAATAGAAAACACAGTTTTTACGCAACCAAATGCATCATAAATCATCTTTTAATAAAAAACTAAAATGAGAAATGTATTAAAATTAGTTGCAATTGTATTGCTATTTCAAAGTTTTCAATGTGAAGACCAAATCAATGAAAAAACTAGAAACGAATATATTGAAGAATTAAAGAGAGATAAACAAATTATTAAAGATTATATTGCTTCCTTTCCATGCGATGCTTTAATTGGATGCAACACTATTGCTTTTGGTTCAAAACCTTGTGGAGGACCTTGGGAATACTTAGTATTTTCTAATGCTGTAGATTTAGATTATCTAACAAGAAAAGTAACTGATTATAACCTTTTAGAAAGTGCATACAACAGTGAGTTTACTATAGTTTCAGATTGTGCTGTAGTAAATCCTCCAACAAATATAGGTTGTGTTAATGGAGTTTGTGCTATTATTCCTTAATTTATAGTATTAAAAGAAGCTGTCCAAAAAGTTTGTAATCTTGTCATTTCGACCAAAGGGAGAAATCACATAAAGTTGATAATGTAACTTTTCCTATAGTCGAAGTGACAAACTAGACATTAAGTTGTAACTTTTCTGACTGCCTCTTTTCTTTTTAATAATAAGGTTAGGTTATTTATTCAATAACAATCTTTTTCCAAGATTTATCAGTTTCATTTTTCAATTCTAATAAATAAACTCCTGTTTGTAAATCGGCAACATCTATAGTTGTAGATAAAGTATTATCTACCTGAATTGTTTTACAAATTGTCCTACATGACTGTAAATGTTTATTTCAGACAATTCAGTTTTTGTATCTATAGTAAACAAGCCTTTTGTAGGATTAGGATATAAATTTGCTGATTTTAATGAGAAATCTTCTGAACCTAGTGTTGTAAAAGTTGCTGTAGCATATCCAGCTGATGCACCACCACCATGAGAACCTATTGTAATAGTTGCTGAAGGAGCTCTAACTCCTACAATACTGAAAGAATTTGTTGTTGAATATGGCATTTGAAAATCAGAACCAGCAGTATCTGTATTTGTTAAAGCTCTAGTCATAGTTACAGTTCTTATTGCACCATTAACATTATCGCTTGTTACTGTCCAACTTTGAGAAGTATCCATTGGTGGGTTTCCAGTTCCTGCAAATCTTCTATCTGTTAATACATTAGTATAGACAAGTACATCACCAGCACTCATTCCAAAACCAGAACTTACTCCAATTCCAATTCCAAACCATCTATCTGATGGACCAGTTAAAACTAAGGTAACTGTAGATGTGTTATTGTTTAAAGTGAATTCAGCCGTCATATTAGGCTGTAAAGTAACAACACCTGATGACTTTGCTTGCGCAAACCCAAAACTGGTTGCTAATACGAGTAATAAAGTAATTTTTTTCATAGTTTTTGTTATTTGTTTTTGTTTTTATAGTTATTTATTTTAATAAATTCATAATTTCTTCATTTTCAGAAAAAACAGCATATTCAAAAGCAGTTTTCCCTTGTTTATCAACGTTTGTTTTATCCGCTTTTTTTCCACTAAAAGCTTTACAAGTTCCACATTTTTAAACTGAACCGCATAAATCAAAGCAGTAGTTCCATTATTGTCTGTTAAATTAAGATTAGCTTTTTTTCAATTAGTAATTTAGCAATTTCATTATTCCCTTTTACTATAGCAGCCATTAAAGGTGTTCCCATAGCAGAATTCCCATTAACATCACTTCCGTTTTCTATTAGAAACTTAGCTACTTCGTTATTCCCTCTGTAGGTTGCTAAAACCAATGCAGAAAACCCATTTTCGTTTACACTTAACACAGCTTTTGGATTTTTTGTTACCAAACTCTTAGCTTCTGTAACTGTGCCTGTTCTTGCAATATCAAAAATGTTTTTCTCTTGAGAAAATGAAAGATGAGAAAAATGAATAACAAAAATAGAGAATAAAAATTTTTCATAGTTTTTTTAAAAATTAAAATATTACTTTTTTTTAAAAATACCCTGCCTGTATGTAATTTTGACAACTCATTTAACTAATTAGATAGATTTGATATAATAGATTAACTTTTGTTCAATGGCTGAGAACAAAAAATCAGAAATATTTTTAAAACTAAGTAAATAAAAAATTGGGTTTTTAAACAAGAAAAAACTAATTATTAAAAAAAACTTTTTATCTTAAATAAGCAGTGTTTTAGACTATTTAAAAAGTTAAAACTAGTCGTTAAATAAATAATTCTAATTTAGTTATTTTTATATGTTTTTTTATTCAGTAAATTTGAAAAAAACATACTTGAAAATTTTTAAAACCATTACTGTATTTTCCATTTTTAATCACCCATTAAAAGAGGAAGAAATATACTTGTATTCCCCACACAAAGAATTAAAATATGTAGTGGAAGAAATTGAAATGGCTTTATCCAAAGGGATTATTGAGAAAACAGAAGAGTTTTATCACACACATCTCTCTAAAGAATCCATAGAAAAAAGAAAAAAAGGAAATAGTAATGCTAAAATTGCTTTGGTAAAAGCAAAAAAGAGCACAGTTCATAATCCGTTATTTCCCATTTATTGAAGGCATTGCTATTTCAGGCTCTCTTTCAAAAGGCTATTTTGATGAAAATAGTGATGTTGACTACTTTATCATTACAAAACCCAATCATTTATGGACATGCAGAACGTTTTTGGTGCTTTTTAAGAAAATATTTCTTCTTAATTCAAAAAAATATTTCTGCATGAATTATTTTATTTCGTCTGAACATTTAGAAATTGAAGAAAAGAATATTTTTACAGCTACAGAAATTGCCACTTTAATCCCACTACATGGTGATAAAATATTTCAAGATTTTTTTGAAAAAAATAATTGGTATCAAAATTTCATACCCAATAAAAAAACAAATACTGAAAACCTCATCTCCTTTAAAAAATCAAAAATCACAGCATTTTCAGAGTATTTTTATTCTGGTTTTATAGGCAAAGCGATTGAAAAAACTTCCTTTAAACTAACTTTATATTTTTGGAAAATTAAATTCAGAAAAAAAATGAGCTCTGAAGACTTTGCATTAGCCTTCAAATCTTCTAAAAAAGTCTCCAAACATCATCCTTCTAATTTTCAGAAAAAGGTCATTGATGCTATCAATTTAAAGTATGATTTTGTTAAAGAAAAATTTCAAATAGAGATCCCCAAAGAACATGTCTAAAATCCTTTTCTCACATTCTTATTACTACAAATTAG
This sequence comes from Flavobacterium sp., assembly GCA_012032075.1. Lineage (GTDB taxonomy): Bacteria > Bacteroidota > Bacteroidia > Flavobacteriales > Flavobacteriaceae > Flavobacterium. Next base: position 1,496 of record JAAURU010000073.1, on the reverse strand, counting down.
ACCCAAAACAATGGAAAAACAAAATGCCGTTTCCTCCATTGGGCACTTTATATGCAGCTTCTTTACTACGTGAAAAAGGATTTGAAGTTGCTTTATTTGATACTAATTTATTGGATTCTCCTAATTCAATTGTTCCTATTTTAGAAAAATCAAAACCACAATATTTAGTCATCTATGATGATGGTTTTAATTATTTGACTAAAATGTGCCTGACCAACATGCGTGAAGCTTGCTTTGAAATGATACAACTAGGAAAAAAAACAATTGCAATGTTATCATATCTAGTTCAGACTCAACCGATCATTATGCCGAATATTTGGAAAAAGGAGCCGATTATGTGATTAAAGGTGAAGGAGAAATTACGCTTTCCGAGCTTATCAACGCAATAGAAAACGACCTTTCTTTATCACAAATTAATGGATTAGCTTATCGAGAAAATAAAGAAATCAAAATCACAGCGCCTAGAACGGTTTTACAAGATTTAGACACTTTGCCCTTACCCGCTTGGGATTTGGTCAATATAGATTCCTACAAAGAAATTTGGAAGCAAAGTGGTCAAGAATTTACGCTAAATTTAGCTACCACTCGCGGTTGTCCTTACAAATGCAACTGGTGTGCTAAACCCATTTATGGCAATCGGTACAATGCGCATTCTCCAGCATATATTGTAAATGAAATGGCTTATTTACAAAATAAATTTGGCGTAAAACGTTTTTGGATGTGTGATGATATTTTTGGCTTAAAGCCAAATTGGGTGCAAGAATTTAATCGAGAATTGCAAAAAAGCATATTGAAATTAAATATTTCATTCAAAGTCGGGTTGATTTACTCTTGAAAGAAGACACTATTGATGCTTTGGCACAATCAGGACTTGAAGAAGTTTGGGTTGGTGCAGAAAGTGCTTCCCAAAAAATTTTGGATGCTATGGACAAAGGCACGCAAGTTTCGGAAATTTATGAAGCTACTCGCCTATTAAAACAAAAAAAGATTAAAGTGGCCTTCTTTTGCAATTTGGTTATTTAACCGAAACTCAAGAAGACATTCAAAAAACCATACAATGGTAAAGGAACTTTTACCCGATAACATAGGTATTTCAGTATCTTATCCTTTACCTGGTACCAAGTTTTATGAAAAAGTAAAAGACGATTTAAAGCTAAAAGCCAACTGGAAAGATTCTGATGATTTAGATTTGATGTTCCATGGTACTTATTCTTCAAATTATTACCGAAAATTACAGCGTTTTGTTCATAAAGAATATCGAAAAAGTCAAGGTATTTACTATTTAAAAAACTTTTCATTCTCTATGAAAAAAATAAAGGCTATAGTAAAATTAGGCTATTATATTCCTAGTGCTTTTTTAGATAAAATGGCTTTAAAAACCCTTCAAAATGAAAGCTAGCTTCGACATAGCAGCTCAAACCTATGACCAATCTTTTACGAATACTAAGATTGGAAAAGCACAACGGAATTTGGTTTACAAAGCACTTACCAAAACA